>CABUTY010000064.1 GCA_902494595.1 uncultured Porphyromonadaceae bacterium
ATTGTTGTAGTAAGTATCGGCTACTATCCTAACCCGCCCATATCGATTCCCGACATGGAGATAGGCAAGGGAGGGAAGGTAGAGGTGGACAGTGAGACGTTGCGTTCCACGAAGGCCGCCGTATATGCGGGCGGCGACATAGTGCGCGGTCCCGCCACTGTCATCCTTGCCATGGGCGACGGACGAAAAGCCGCCGACTCTATGGCAAAGGCTTTTGAAAATGCATTCTCAAGAATTTCTCTCGATTATTAGAGCGCACTCTTAGAGCATTATGGCATTGTCAGGAGTGCTTCTCCGACCATGTGGCGAGATTTCTAAGGAAAGCCTCCAGACTGTCGCCATAATTGCAGGTTGTGGCGTTGTCGGCTTCTTCCCTGAACGATAAGGCTGCCCCCATGTCGAGTTTCTCTGTCTTGTCGTTTTCAGGAACGCCTACCATGAACTCCACCACAAGCTCGTTAATCTGTTTTTCGCCGTCAAACACCGTGCCCTTGATGGCAAGTCGGCCCACACGGTCATCCTTGGGATGGACGAAGTCTATCACGCTTCCAACAACCTTGCGCCCGTCGGCAAGCATGAAGTTAAACTCTGCCTTATCGAACAGATGCGGGTCGTTGTCGGCCGAATCCTCATACTGTATGTCCACAATCCTGTCGTCAAAACGCGGCCATACCGATATATTGGTGAGATTGCGCCATAGTCTCTCGGGGGCAATCCCTTTTACTTCCACTCCTGCCTCTCCAAAGGTCTTGGAATCTGCCTTGGCATAGTGAGGTGCAAACTTAATCTTGTCGGTAATCATAGTATCTATATGTTTATCGGAATACTTTGACCTTTCATAAGGGCCTGTTGTTCCATTTATCTATATAACCAATTACCGTGCGATACTGTTTACTTCAGAAGAATTTCGGAATATCGGGATGTTCCTCGAAAGAATAGTTGAGAAAATCGTTATACGGCTTTATCACCCTGAATCGCCGCATCACTTCATCCTCGAAACCTGTTTTGCAGACCTCGGCATCAGAGAATTTGCTGTATACCGTAAAACTGCGCGGACGAAGAAGCTCGATATGTCCCCAGTCCTTCGGGAATCCCTTGGGTACGGTTTTCAGACAATCCTCCCCCACCTGATCGATATATTTACCGAATTCTGGGGCATTGATTATTTCGAGATACTCCTCCACATTGTCGAAAATGTCCTGACGTAGAGCTTTGAGAACAGAAGCAGGCGGACACCATATGCCACCGGCCACCAGACAATTGCCGGGTTCCAGATGAAGGTAGAAGCCGCCGAGTATGCTTTTCTTCCCGCCATGAGGATTCATGTATACCCCGATATGGCTTTTGTAAGGCGTCTTGTCGGGTGAAAAGCGCGTGTCGCGATATATCCTGTACATACAGTCGGCCGGAGCCATTCTGCCACATTCCGGCTCTATCTCGCTGAGAGCGGCAAGAAGCCGGAGAGTCAACGCCTCCACCCGGCCTCTTGCTTCATTATATCTCTGTTTGTTCTCATTGAACCATTCCCTATTGTTGTTGATCCTGAGTTCTTTGAGAAATTTCAGTGTCTCTTTCATTCAGATATAAGTAACTGGTCGAAATTATTTTAATGTTACTTATTTTTCAACAGATGTTTAACGGCGCCCTCCAGCTGGGCATCATGTCCCTTGGCTACATCCCCTGGATTGTTATAGATTAGGATGTCCGGGTTGAGCTGCTGGTTTTCAAGCGGTTTACCGTTACGGTCGAGAGATGTCACCTGCGGAATGCCGAATACGAGCGATGGGTCTATCTGTGTTTCCCACCATACTGCTGTCATGGTTCCTGGCACGGGAGCACCCGCTACTTTGCCGATACCGAGAGTCTTGTATACGTAAGGCGTACCGTGGGCATCCGAGTAGTTGCTCTCGTTCACTAGCATTACAGATGGCTTCGTCCATTGCGAGAATGGATCCGATCCGATGTACTTGCCACGGGGCGAATACCTTACATATTCCTTGCCGCTGAGCAATAGGGCTATGTCGTTATGGAGCCAGCCTCCCCCGTTCCAGCGAGTGTCCACAACCACTGCATCACAGTTGCGGTACTTGCCAAGAAGTTTGCTGTAAACTTCCCTGAACGACGGCGAGTCCATGCCCTCCACATGTACGTAAGCAATCCTGCCTCCGGATATGGAGTCTACGATGTGTTCGTTTCTTTCCACCCAGCGCTGATATAGAAGAGTATTCTCGCTGCTTACAGGCTTTACGTATACGTTGTCGGTCTTGCCGTCGGGATGTCTGACGGTAAGCATCGTCTTCTTGCCAGCCTTTCCTTCGAGCATACGGCTTTCATCGGCACCTGCGGCGATGTTCTCGCCATCTATGGCCAGGATTACGTCACCGGCCTTCAGATTGAGTCTCTTCGCCGACAACGGTCCGCGCTGCATGATTTCGGCTATCTTAAGACCCTCGCCCTTATAGTCGGAATCATAGAAAGCTCCTAGATACCCCGGTCTCCATTTTGACCCCGGTGCATAATAGCGTCCTCCGGTATGGCTCGCGTTGAGTTCTCCGAGAATCTCGCTTAAAAGCTCGGCATAATCATGATTGTTGTTGATATGGGGAAGGAACCGCGAATAGTGGCTCCCGTACTTTTCCCAGTCAACGCCATGGAGATTGATATCATAGAATTTGTCGTTGACCTGCGAGAGCATATGCTTGTAGATGTATTCTCTTTCGAGAGAAGGGTGCCTGTTGTAAGGGGCTTCATATTCCACGTTCTCCTTCTTGCCGTCGGCCAGATTCACCTTGCCGAGTCCTTTCGACGACATGATGAACAGGTTCTCTCCTTTGGCGTCAGGTTCGAGCATTCCCGACACATCTGCCACAAGTACCTTCGTCTCCCCCTTCTTCAGGTCGCTGACCATAAGATTCATTTTGCCGTCAGCATTGCTTACCGTATAGTAAAGCTTGCTTCCTTCATTGTTCAGCCAATGGTCACCGATGAAACCGGAGACGCCCGTAAGCCTCTTTGTGCGATATTTACGATTGGCAAGGTCGAACTCCAGAGGCTCTACGCTCTTGGTATCGGCGTTATCGGATTTTTTCTTGTCCTCTTTTTTCTTGGAGTCCTTTTTCTCTTTGTCGGCTTTTTCCTTTTCCTCCTTGGCCATGTCAGCCTCTTCCTCCGACATGTTGAGAGTATCCCAGGCATCCCCGTCAAGCATCATCACCATGACATCCGACTGTTCACCCCAGCTGCCGTGGCTCTTGTACCCATAACGGCTTGTCTCGTAGGTAATGGCCTTTCCTCCCATAGCCCAGCGGGGGTTGGCGTCGCCGTAGCCACTTTCAGTAAGGTCTGTGACCTCGCTGCCGTCGGCTTTCACCAGCGCTATGTCGGGATTGTTCCAGCCTCCGGTGCCTATATAGCTTGTGAGCATATAGCGGCTGTCGGGACCCCATACGAAATCAACATCTCCATCGGAGTAGCTGTAATTGTATTTTCCGTCGAGAGCGATGTTGACAGCTTTCGACTTGTAATCTATCACGCGGAGCTCGCAGCGGTCCTCAAGGAAAGCCACCTTCTTGCCGTCGGGACTGAAACGCGGCCGCTGAGCAGGTTTGCCGTTGGCCGGTGCATAGAGAAGCTTTTCTTCCACAGCATCGGCATATACCATCGATTTCTGCGACGGATCCTTTATCGTGGATGTATATATCTTCCACTGGCCGTCGCGCTCGCTGTCGTATACGAGCGTGCGTCCGTCGGGACTGTAGCTCACAATCCTTTCCTGGTCGGGCGTGTCGGTGATTCGCCGGGTGGTCTTGTACTTCACGGAAGTGACATAGACTTCGCCACGTGCCACGAAGGCTATCTCCTTGCCGTCGGGCGCCGGAACTGCGTAAGTCGCCCCCGACGTTATGAGCTGTCTCCGGAGGTCGGAATCATAATCGTCGGAGATAATGGAAACCTCGACTTTACGCGGTTCCTGACCAGGCATCATGGTGTAGAGCTCGCCGTCCCAGCTGAAAGCCGTCAGCCCGTTGTCGGCGCGTGTCAGCGACCGCACGGGATGCTCCTTGAAATGGGTGAGCTGACGCTTGCCGCTCCCGTCGGCGTTCATCGCCCATACGTTCAGAGTGCCGTCGGACTCGCTGATATAGAGGATGCTGTTGTCGCCGGCCCATACGGGATTGTTGTCATGTCCGTTGAAGTCGGTGAGCTTTGTATACCTGTCGCCATCCTTGAGCCATATGTCGTTGGTGCCCGATGAACGTTCATGCTTGCGGAACACATCCTCCAGGCCCTTTTTGTCCTGATATACGATACGGCCACGGCTGTCGGCGTCGGCGGCTCCCATAGCCACATGGGCATAGAGTCGCGGACGTCCAGGACTATTCACGTTGACGGTGAATACAGGCTGTACTCTCGGTGGAAGCAATGCCTCCGGCGACCCTGCCGACGTCGCAGAGAAGAGAAGCGTGGAGTCATTTAGCCATGCGCGCAGATTCTCGGCACCTGCAAGCGCCGTCACTCTGCGTGCCGTACCACCCGACGGTGATATCACGTAGATGTCATTGTTGTTGTCGGTACGTGTGCTCTGGAATGCTATAAGCTTTCCGTCAGGGCTCCACATCGGATTCGTGTCATAGGCAGAATTCGTGGTCAGCTGACGCGCCTCCCCTCCTTTGCTCGGCACCATCCATATGTCACCTTTGTAGGTGAAAGCGAGTGTCGATCCATCCGGCGACAGGGATGGATTACGGAGCCATAACGGTTCCGCCATCATCTGCATCGCACTGATTATGGCGATTGCAGATACCCCGATAAATAATTTCCCTCGTGTCATGAAGAACTATATTGTTTTGATTTTATTAAGGAATAAGTCGCATAAAGTATGCGATACGGAACCTTTCGGATGCACCAGCCCGGTAGCCTCGGCGCCATCGAACCATCCGGCGCCGTCCACTTCTGATGAAAGACGGGGCGCATTACCTCCTTCATCTGCCGATGCGATGAATCCTATCATCATCATGCTTTTTTTTGCAAACCAGTATGTGCCTGCAAATTCAAGCTGCGATATGGTTATGCCCGTTTCCTCAAATACTTCCCGGCATGCAGCTTCCTCCGCAGTCTCACCAGGCTGTATATAGCCGCTCACGAGATTGCGGTATTGTGATGAGATGTATTGCTGCTCAAGCAATAGCACCTCATTGCGCTCATTATGCACGAGCACTATCACGCATGAAGAGAACATATCGAACCATGGACGAGAGCACTGCCCGCACCATGGCACATCCTTGTCGTCGCCTAAGTCGCGGAAGCTCAATGCCTCTCCGCACTCCGGACAGTAGTGGAATCGCATCGCCAGTTATTTTAATTGCGTTCGATTGAACGCTCAATTATTTGTTGCAAATTTACGAATAATATTATTCAATTCCCAACCGATACCCCTTTCAGCCAAAAATTTTATTCTCAATTCTTCGTTTTCCCTATGGTGGTGTTTGTGAATAATGCTGCCATATGCCGTATATGAAGGAACGTGTGTTGAGACTCATCTCTGTCTTCTTGCTTTTCGTGCTGATATTCATGCTTCAGCGACCGGTGTTCATGCTGTGGAATCATTCCGCATATCATGAATGTACGCTTTGGGATTGTCTGCAGTCCATATGGCATGGTCTGCCACTCGATTTATCTATGGCCGGATACCTTACGACTATTCCGGCGGTGCTGATTGCCTTGTCGGTATGGATTGAAGGGAAAGTCCTTTACCGCATTCTTGACGTATATTTCGCGGTCATTTCGGTAATACTCTCATCGATAGCCGTGGTGGATATGTTTCTCTACGTGTACTGGGGCTTCCGGCTCGACACCACTCCGCTCTTCTACTTCATGTCCAGTCCGTGTGAGGCTGTCGCCTCCGTGCCCGTATGGATGGTGGCGGTAGGTACTATTGCCATGCTCGCCTATGCAGCGGCACTTTTCTTGCTGTTCCACTACCTGTTCAGACGGAAACTCCCGGCGGCCAGAAACCGTGTTGCCGCCACGTGCGTGCTTACTATCCTTTCGGCAGCCCTTTTCATCCCGATACGCGGCGGCTTTACAGTGTCGGTAATGAATACGGGCAAGGTATACTTCAGTTCCAACCAGCGGCTCAACCATTTGGCCGTAAATCCGGCATTCAATCTGCTGGAGAGCCTCTCAAGGTCGGGCGACTTCAAGTCGAGATACCGTTTTCTGGACGATGCCGAGGCTTCCCGCATATTCCGTTCGATGCAGGATATACAGGTGAACGACAATAAATACAAAGCCCCTGCCGACACCGCCGCCATTTCATTGTTCCGCACCTCTCGTCCCGACATCATTCTCGTGGTGCTTGAAAGTTTCTCCAATCATATCATGTCGGAGCTTGGCGGCCAAACCGGCGTGACGCCGTCGCTCGATTCCCTGAGTCGCCAAGGAGTGCTGTTCACCAACTTCTATGCCAACAGTTTCCGTACCGACAGGGGCCTCGTATCAATATTGAGCGGTTATCCGGCGCAACCTACGGCAAGTATCATGAAACATACACGCAAAGCGTCGACACTCCCGTCGCTTGCCGCCGAACTGAAGAAATCGGGATACAATGCCGCATATTATTACGGCGGTGACGCCGACTTCACCAACATGCGCTCATACATTGTGTCGTCGGGATTTGGCAAAATCATATCCGACACAGATTTTCCGTTGAAAGCAAGAATGAGCAAATGGGGAGCGCCCGACCATGAACTGTTCAACAGATTCTGGAAAGACTATTCCTCGGAGAATCACTGGGCTCCTCGATTCAGGGTGATACAGACCTCCAGCAGTCACGAGCCATTCGACGTACCCTATCAGCGACTCGACGACAAAGCCCTCAACGCCTTTGCATATACCGACAGCTGTATCGGCGATTTCATGAAGCGTCTCCGCGAAAGCCGGCTATGGGACCGAACGGTGGTCATCTTTGTTGCCGACCATCTCGGATGCTATCCCCATGTGATCGACAATTACAAAGAGTGCCGTTACCGTATCCCTCTTCTTATGGCAGGGGGTGCAGTGAAAGGGCCCCTGAAGATAAACGCATATGGC
>CABUTY010000065.1 GCA_902494595.1 uncultured Porphyromonadaceae bacterium
GGCCGCACCGTCAACGAGCGCTTTGCCGCCATTACCGGCAAGAAGGCCGATGAGATAAATTTCGTAAGCCCTTCAACACTTGTGAACCAGGTGCCATGGGGACAGGCGTACAGTGCCAAAAACCAGGTTGCCGTGCTTTATGCCTGCGGCGAAATCCAGGATGGCAATGACAATCCTGGATACATAGACTACACCACCCTCGTGCCTGTCATCACCAGACTGGCCGATGACGAGAAGGTAAAGGGAATGGTGCTGAGGGTCAATTCGCCGGGAGGATCGGCGATCGGCAGCGATCAGATAGGAGAGGCCCTCGATTATTTCCAGTCAAAGGGTAAGCCTCTGGCAGTGTCGATGGGTGATTATGCCGCATCCGGAGGCTACTGGATATCGGCCGGCGCCGACATGATTTTCGCCGACCCGCTCACCATCACAGGCAGCATCGGCATTTTCGGACTCATACCCAATTTAAGCGGTACGGCCGATAAGTTGGGCGTAAGCATGCAGATGGTTAGCACGAATCCGGGTGCGGTGTTCCCCACCGGCTTCAAGCCTATGGATGAGCGGCAGCTGGCTGTGATGCAGGCATATGTCAACAGAGGCTACGACCAATTCATCAACCGCGTGGCCAAGGGACGCAAGATGAAGCCGGAGGCCGTGAGACGCATAGCCGAGGGCCGTGTATGGGATGCCATGTCTGCTCAGAAAATCGGACTTGTCGACTCGCTTGGAAATATGAAGGATGCCATAGAATGGGTGGCCCGGAAGGCCGACATATACAGCAAGTATGAAGTATCGCTCTATCCCAAGTTTGAACCCTCATTCTGGGATATTGTGATGCAGAGCAACAGCGCCATGGCTGAGGGTGTGGCGAAAATTACCGCCCCGAAACCCGAGGAGATGCTGATGGCAAGGATGCGCGAGATACTTAGCCGTAACAGGGTGCAGGCCCTCATGCAGCAGATTAAGATATCCTTGTAGTGCCGCTTACTGCGAAATCATAATGGAGATATAGGATAAAGAAGAAACACGTGTCGTAACAATGGTAAAGCGCGAACAAGTCATAACATGGTTGCTGACGCCGCTGTCGTGGATTTACGGCGGCATTATGGCTCTGCGCAACTGGCTGTTCGACAATAAGGTGCTCAGTCAGTCTGAATATGATGTTCCGGTGGTCAGTGTCGGCAATATCACTGTCGGTGGCACCGGCAAGACCCCTCATGTGGAGTATATACTCTCCTGCATGGCGTCGGACTACAATATAGCAGTGTTGAGCCGTGGCTACAAGCGCAAGACTCGCGGTTTCCTGATGGCTAACTCGCACAGCACCCCGGAAAGCATCGGCGACGAACCGCTGCAGATCTACCGTAAATTCGGAATGCGTGTCAAGGTGGCCGTTTGCGAAAAGCGCAAGAAAGGAATCTGCGAGCTCCTGCGGCAATATCCCGACATACAGATGATATTGCTCGACGACGCTTTCCAGCACAGGTATGTAAAGCCAAGGGTGTCGATACTCCTTACTGACCACAGCCATCCTATCTATAAGGACCGCATTCTTCCGCTGGGACGCCTGCGCGAGAGCTGGCGACAGGTAGAGCGTGCCGACATGGTGGTGGTCACCAAGTGTCCCGACTCAATGCAACCTATTGACTACCGGCTCTTCTCCAAAGACCTCGAGATCCGCCCTTATCAGGGACTCTATTTCTCGACAATATCTTATGGAAGCATCATGCCGGTCTATCCCGACGACGAGCCCTACAACGTGAACCTTTCGGCATTGACACACGACGACAGCGTGCTGCTGTTGACAGGCATTGCGAATCCGCGAAACTTCGTGCGATATTTCAGGAATTATCCTTTCAAGGCTACGGTGTGCCATTATGACGACCACCACGACTTCTCGCGCAAGGATATAGCCGATATAGAGAAGAAGTTCAATTCGCTGACAGGAAAGCGTAAGATGATTCTCACCACGGAGAAAGATGCCGTGAGACTTGCATATAACCCCTACGTGCCGCACAGACTGAAACAGCTGATGTATTATCTGCCCATTTCTGTGCGTATGAAGCAGGGCCTCGACAGCAACGACTTCATCTCCGACATAATCAAGCGTACCGGACTCTGATGTGATTCCCGTTATAGTATGGAAACAAAGTCAATGTGCATTTTGTAGGTACGCGCCATGGCGCGTACCTACAATCGCACCCACATAATGCACAAATACTTTCTGTTTCACCTATAAAGGATTGAACATCTTCAGAGGTCATATATGTTATAACTAAAGGGAATTTCCGCGATAGACGGATTCCTCTTGTTGCCCGAATGAGGCGCATACCTTATCCGGGACTAATAAATCAATACGATGGAAAAGAACTATTTGGAGAAAATTCAGGAAACCGCCGACTATATCCGCGCGGCGGTGGGGGAGATGCCGGCAATAGGCATAATCCTCGGCACAGGTCTCGGCGACCTTGTGAACCATATCGAGATTACGAAGGAAATAGCATATAAGGATATACCGAATATGCCGGTATCTACGGTGGAAGGCCATAGCGGCAAACTGATTTTCGGTAATCTGGGCGGCAAATATATCGTAGCCATGCAGGGTCGTTTCCACTACTACGAGGGTTACGACATGAAGGAGGTCACTTTCCCTGTTCGCGTCATGAAGAACATGGGAGTGGAGACTCTCTTTGTGAGCAATGCCGCCGGAGGAATGAACAAGGAGTTCAAGGTGGGGGATGTGATGGTGATTACCGACCACATCAATCTGTTCCCTGAGAATCCGCTTCGTGGTAAGAATTACGAGGAACTCGGGCCGCGTTTCCCGGCGATGACCGAGGCTTATTCCAAGGCTATGGTAGCCATGGCCGACGCTATAGCCGAGGAAGACAACATAGAGCTGATGCATGGCGTGTATGTAGGGACTCCGGGCCCGACATTCGAGACGCCCGCCGAATATGAGTATTTCCGCGTGATAGGCGGTGATGCTGTGGGCATGTCGACAGTGCCCGAGGTGATTGTGGCAAATCATGCAGGCATGAAGGTGTTCGGCGTATCGGTAATCACCGACCTCGGCGGCAAGGACATCACGGAAGTGCCTACCCATGAGGAGGTGCAGAAGGCTGCCGTAAAGGCTCAGCCTGTCATGACACACGTCATCAAGAAAATGCTCCAGCGTCTCTGATAATAATTCTGAATTGATGAATGACAAGTCTACCGAAATATCCCAACTGGGAGAGTTCGGACTCATAGAGAGATTGACCAAGGATTTTCCCTTGGTCAATCCTTCAAGCAAGAAGGGAATCGGCGATGATGCGGCCGTTCTGTCGTTTGGCGACAAGGAGGTTCTGGTCACTACTGACCTCCTCCTCGAAGGGATACATTTCGACCTTCGGTATGTGCCTTTGAAGCATCTTGGCTACAAGGCCGCGATAGTGAATTTCAGCGACATATATGCCATGAACGGCACGCCGCGCCAGATTACTGTCAGCCTCGGTGTGTCGAGCCGTTTCACCGTGGAACATATCGAGGAACTCTATTCCGGCATACGTCTTGCATGTGAATTGTATGGAGTGGATCTTGTAGGCGGCGACACATCGGCATCGGTGACGGGTCTGGTGATAAGCGTCACGTGTATAGGCGAAGCTGCCAAGGAGGATATAGTGTACAGAAGCGGAGCAAAGCCTACCGACATAATATGTGTCAGCGGCGACCTTGGAGCGGCCTATATGGGTCTTCAGCTCCTCGAACGCGAGAATGCCGTGGCGGCTCAGTCTGACTCGAAAGTCCCCTTCGAGCCTGATTTCACAGGCAAGGAGTATATCCTTGAGCGTCAGCTAAAGCCAGAGGCCCGCAGGGATGTGATAAAGGAGCTGCGTGAACGCGGTCTTCATCCCACGAGCATGATGGATGTCAGCGACGGCCTGTCGTCGGAACTGCTGCACATATGCAAGGCCTCTAATGTGGGTTGCCGTGTATATGAGGACAGAATACCGATTGATTACCAGACGGCCGTGATGGCAGAGGAACTGAACATGAATCTTGTCACGGCGGCCATGAACGGCGGCGAAGACTACGAGTTGCTGTTTACCTTGCCGCTGGCCGACAACGAAAAGATAGAGAAGATTCCGGGCGTCAAGATGATAGGATATATCACGGAGCCGTCGCTGGGGGCAGCCATGGTTACGCGCGACGGCGGCGAGATGGAAATCCGCGCTCAGGGCTGGAACGCATTTAAGAAATAGGATATTGCAGGATATGGAAAGCAGGGTGTTGGAAGGAATGCGCAAGAGGATGCCGGCGGAATGGGAGGATCAGGAAGCAGTAATGGTGGCTTTCCCTCATGAAGACACCGACTGGGGCGATATAATCGAAGAGGCCCGCGAACAGTTCACGCGCCTTATCTATGCCTTGAGCTTTTACGGCGAGAGGGTGCTTGTGATTACCCGCAGCAAGGCTTCCACTGAAGAATGGCTGCGCTCATGGTTCGAAAACGAAATAGGCGACAGAAGAAGCCTTGAGCGAGTCACCGTTATCGAAACTCCTATCAACGACACCTGGACACGCGATTATGGGCCGCTGTCGATAGTCGATACCGACACAGGAAAGCCATACGTATGTGATTTCGGATTCAACGGCTGGGGACTGAAGTTCGAGGCTGACCTTGACAATGAGGTCAACCACCGACTCATGGAAAGCGGCGTGATAGACAAGAATAAGTATATAGACTGCCGCGACTTTATTCTCGAGGGGGGATCGCTGGAAACTGACGGCAAAGGAACCCTCCTTACCACCAGCGAATGTCTACTGAATCCTAACCGAAATCCTACATATTGCAGGGAGGAGATAGAGGGCCTGCTGCGCGAGCGTCTCGGCTTCACCCGTATCCTATGGCTTGACCATGGCCATATTCCCGGTGATGACACCGACTCCCATATTGACACGCTGTGCCGGCTGGCCCCCGACGACATTATCCTCTACACATCGTCGGGCGAGGATAATGACCCATGTCATAAGGAACTGGAACTGATGCGTGAACAGCTCGCATCCTTCCGCACTCCCGCAGGAAGGCCTTATCATCTTGTGGAGCTCCCTCTCCCCGACACGATACGCGATGAGGAAGGGAACAGGCTGGCGGCAACTTATGCCAATTATCTCGTCACCCCAAGGTGCGTGTATGTGCCATCCTACGGTCAGCCGCACAAGGACCGTCTTGCCGTGATGACCCTTCAGATGGTATACACGTCCCGTAAGGTCGTGCCCGTCAACTGCCGCACGCTCATAACTCAGGGAGGCTCACTGCACTGTTCCACGATGCAGCTCTATCCCGGTACGGTCAATATCAGGAATAACAGTAGGTAAATAATTTTGAACCGTTACTTAAAATCACATATGTCAGCATCAAAGATAAAGGTAGGGATAGTGCAGCATTCGTTCAGTGATGATGTGGAGACCAATCGGTCGCGCAATCTCACGGCGATAGAGAGTCTTGCTGCTGAAGGGGCACGGCTGATAGTGCTGTCGGAACTTCACGACACGCTATATTTCTGTCAGACCGAGGATGTCGACAACTTCGACTATGCCGAAGAGATACCGAGCGACTTCACGGAGTTTTATTCAGCTGCGGCGGCCTCCAACAATGTGGTCTTGGTGGGGTGTTTGTGCGAGCGTCGTGCACCGGGACTATACCATAACACGGCCATGGTGTTCGATACCGACGGAAGCCTCGCCGGCAAATACCGCAAGATGCATATTCCCGATGACCCCGGCTTCTACGAGAAGTTTTATTTCACACCGGGCGACATGGGTTTCATGCCCGTGGAGACGAGTCTGGGCAAGTTAGGAGTCCTTGTATGCTGGGACCAATGGTATCCGGAAGCGGCGCGTCTTATGGCGCTTGCCGGGGCCCGTATGCTCATATATCCCACGGCCATAGGTTGGAACCCCGATGACAGCCAGGATGAGAAAGACCGACAGCGTGACGCGTGGATTACAATCCAGCGCAGCCATGCCGTAGCCAACGGGCTGCCCGTGATAAGTGTCAACAGAAACGGCTTTGAGGAAGACCCGTCGGGACAGACGAGCGGAATAGACTTCTGGGGGAGCAGTTTCGTGGCCGGACCGCAGGGTGAATTGCTGTTCATGGCTCCCGACAACGGGCCGTGCGAGGCTATGGTGGAAGTGGATATGACACGTTCGGAGGATGTGCGCCGCTGGTGGCCATTCTTCAGAGACCGCCGTATAGACCACTATGGCGACCTTCTTCAGCGCTGGCGCGACAAAACCACGTAAAGAATCACGGGTACGCCGGCTATCGGCGTCAAGGCGTTGATGGGTATCACTCTATTGAGAGGTATCACCGACAGTACATTGCATGTCATGGCCAGAATAGCGCCGGTAATCATCGAGGCAGGAATCAGAATCCAGTGATTGTCGGTGCGGAAGAGTAGCCGTGCCACATGAGGCATGGCAAGCCCTATGAAGGATACCGGGCCGCAGAAGGCCGTGGTTACCGCCGTAAGCAGTCCCGTGACTACCAACAGACCCGTCTTGACGCGTTCTACCCTGACTCCGAGGTTGCGGGCGTAGCTGTCGCCGAGAAGAAGTATGTTGAGCGGCTTTGCCATAAGGATGGCCGCCAGCAGACCGCACATAACCAGACTGGTGAACCATGGAAGCTGTCGCAGGGATACGTTGGCGAAGGAACCCGTGCCCCACATCACATAATTCTGCAGGCTCTCCGCCGACGACAGCGACGACAGCAGTGTGACCACCGACGAGGTGAGGTATCCTGTCATTATCCCTACGATAAGGAGGAGGAGATTGTTGTGGACTCTCAGCGAAATGGCAGTGAGGATACCGGTTATAATCATTGCGCCGGCCACAGCCCCGGCCATAATTGCGGAATAACCGGCAATCAATGAGCCGGCCACGGTCACAGACCCGCCCATGGCCAGCATCACCAGTGCGACACCTAAGCTGGCTCCGGAGCTTATGCCCAGTATCGACGGGCCGGCAAGCGGATTGCGGAAAGCCGTCTGAAGCATCAGACCGCATACCGCCAATGCCGCGCCTCCAAGCATCGAGGTGAA
>CABUTY010000066.1 GCA_902494595.1 uncultured Porphyromonadaceae bacterium
ACGCCCTTGCCACGTCTCTCATGTCGATGCAAAGCGCCGAAGGCCGCTCGCTGGCATCGAAGCTCAACCTTCCCGTGATGCTTATCCTCTCCGATTCCACCGTCTGGATGTCCGACAAATTCCGCCAGCTAATCCTTACCGCCGACAACCCCAACGCGGCTGTCGGCCTTTGAACGCGTTTAGGGAATCACAGAACTGAACCTGAACTTCACTGATGTTTTATAGAACTTGGGCCATAGTAATTTTCAGACTGGCCGCAGAAGCGGCAGGCAAACTATGCAGGGACTCACAGAAGCGGCAGGCATACCTATGCCGATAACACTGACCGGTTATCGGTTAAAATGAAAATCAAGCACTGATTTAGATGCAAAAACACCCAGCTTTTTACGTGTGCGGCGGTTTGCGGCGGCGCATTTTATAGACGGCGAGAGGACTGCCGGAGCAATCCTCTCGCTGTAAAAGACATATAAGAGAGTCATGTCATTATTAATAGTGACTTCGGTTCTTATATGGTCGGATATTAATCTTCATTATCATTATGGTCTGTCTGGGCATTTTTGTCGGCCGCGCCATCGGGCTTCGTTACTGAATCCTTTTCGGCGGAGACACTTTGGCCGACGGTTGTGTCCTGGTCGGTTTTCGGTTTCCTCTTCTGCGGACGCCGCTGGCGTCTGGGAGCAGCCGACTGCCGGCGAGTGTCATCGGTCGGTGCATCCTGCTTGTCGGCAGCGTCGGTGGAAGCCGAAGTGCCGGCCAAATCCACTATGTCTATCACAGCTGGAAGGTTAGTGCCCTTTCTTTTTTCAACAGCGCTTTTTCCTGCTTTGGGTGAGGATTCAGGTCTGCTTTCCTGTTTGGCCTTAGGCTTGGGAGTTGTGTCGGCTTTCTGCTTGTCATCGGCTTTCTGCTTCTCTTTTCCCTTCTCGTTGCCCTTATCCTTTACCTTCTCTTTTGCTTTCTTCTTTTTGGGAGAAGGGGTGTCGGAAGTAGAGTCATCGTCGGATTCCTCGTTGCGGGTGTTGACCTTCTGGCTGTTCTTGGTCTGGCTTGAATTGATGTCGCTTTCTTCCTTGAGGTCTATTTCGGTTTTGTCGGCGTCGAATACGCGGTACTGGAGATAAGCGAGGCTTTCATCGGCCACAATCTTCACGCCGCGGCCATATCTGCGCCGCCATTTGCCATAGAGGGTAATCAGTCCCTTCTTGATATATGCCTCTACGAAAGGATGCACGTACATCGTGAATTTCTTGACCTGCAGATGATTTACGAGGTAGTCGATTTTCTCTTCGAGCTTGTCGGTGAATAGCAAAGAGCTTTGCACCTGTCCTTTGCCGAAACAAGAGGGACATGTTTCCTCGGTGGTGATATCCAGGGCGGGACGCACACGCTGACGGGTGATCTGCATGAGGCCGAATTTCGACAAGGGGAGGATGTTGTGGCGGGCTCGGTCGTTGGCCATAATCTCCTTCATATGGTCGAAGAGTTCCTGGCGATGTTCCTGCTTGGCCATGTCGATGAAGTCGACGACAATGATACCGCCCATGTCGCGCAGCCGGAGCTGGCGGGCAATCTCGTCGGCAGCCTTGAGGTTGACGTCCAGAGCGTTTGACTCCTGGTCGGGGCTGGCCTTGCTGCGGTTGCCGGAGTTGACATCAATCACGTGAAGGGCTTCTGTGCTCTCGATAATCAGATAGGCGCCGCTGCGGAAAGATACGGTCTTGCCGAAGCTGCTCTTGATCTGACGCGTGATGTTGAAATGGTCGAAAATCGGAGCGTCCTTCGTGTAAAGCTTCACGATGTCATCCTTCTCGGGAGCAATGAGCGCCACATACTTGTGGATTTGCTCATACGATTCCTTGTCGTTGACATGGATGTTCTCGAAGCTTGGGGCGAAGAGGTCGCGGATCATGGAGAGGGTTCTCGAATCTTCCTGATAAACAAGAGCGGGCGATTTCTTGGCCTTCTGCATCTTTGCCAGCGATTCTTCCCAGCTTTTCACCAGCGTTCGCATCTCGTTGTTGAGTTCGGCCACACGTTTATTTTCAGCCGAAGTGCGCACAATGACGCTGAATCCTTTGGGCTTGATGCTGCCGATAAGCTGACGAAGCCTGATTTTCTCTTCCGTGCTCTTGATTTTCTGGGATATCGATATTTTGTTGCCGAAGGGCATCAATACCATGAATCTGCCGGTAAGAGATATTTCAGTGGTAAGTCTGGGACCTTTGGAGGAGATGGGTTCCTTGGCAATCTGCACGAGGAGCTGGTCGCCGGGTTTGACCACATCCTGGATAGTGCCCTGTTTGGGAATGTCGGGGTCGAATTTCATTTTAGACACCGACGGCACCTTGCGCTTGTCGTCGAGGGCACTTTTGATAAGCTTGGAATAGGAGCTGTACTGGGGTCCCAGGTCGAGATAATGAAGAAAAGCATCCTTTTCGTAACCGACATCCACAAATGCGGCGTTGAGTCCCGGCATAATCTTCTTGACCTTGGCCAGATAGAGGTCGCCTACGGCATATGCGATGTTGCGGCTCTCTTTCTGGAGGGAGACAAGACGGGAGTCCTCGAGGAGTGCTATCGACACTTCCTCGCGATTAACGTCTACTACTAATTCGCTTTTCATTTTTTATAGATTAGTCCTCCCGGTAATAATAAAGAACAAACAGACTATCCTCCGGAGAGGGGAAGTCCCGTTCGTTCTCTATTACGCAGAGAGAGACTCTTAGCGTAGTCGGAGAGCCAATGAAACTGGCCTCTTCTTACTTCTTCTTGTGACGATTCTTTCTCAGTCTCTTTTTGCGCTTGTGAGTGGCCATCTTATGGCCTTTTCTCTTTTTTCCGCTTGGCATGGTTCTTAATTTTTGGTTTTGTATTCTGTTTAATAAGTTTCTTATATCGGGCTTGCTGCCTGAAGATAAACACTACGGCGAGCCGAGCCCGACGAAGAGTGTATTCTACTGTTTGAAGGCATCTCGGATTTCGTCCATAAACGCCTGTGCGGCTTTGAAGGAAGGAGCCTTGTGTTCCTCAAGCATTATCGCTGTATTTTTGCTTATATTCCGTGCAATCTTTGCTTTGCGAGTCTTCAATATAAAACTTCCGAATCCGCGGAGATAAACATTATTGCCTTCTGCGAGCGAGTCCTTCACTGTCTGCATAAATTCTTCTATTACAGTGCTGACCGCGGCCTTTTCCAATCCCGTTTTCCTCGAGATTTCCGTAACTAATTCAGCTTTTGTCATAATTATTCAATAAATTTTAATTTATCAACACCTCCGGCGGCATAAAGGGCAAAATAATAATTGCCGCCTGTATAAGAGGCTGATTATCAGCAAAATAAATGCCAATAAGCGGCTCAGCGACGTTGCTGTGCTGCTTTGGCAGTGCAAATATCGTAAAAAATTTTCAATTATAATCAATCATCGGCCTATTTTCGTTAAAAAAAGTGGTCAGCAAACCTCTGTGACGCATTCATCAGCATTGCCGAGCCGTCCTATGAGTTCCTCATGCATATCAAGTGGATATTCTATACAAAGATGGCAAAGGGTGTCGAATGTCTGGGTTATTATTCGGATATCGTCATTCTTTACGATACGCATCACGGAATTCAGTTTTTCATAAGGAACCGATACATTCAATCGTCTGAGCTGTCGGAGAGTGATTTTGCCGGCGTCGTCGAGGGCGAGCCTGGCAGCCTCGCGATATGCCGCGATAAGGCCGGAAGTTCCCAGCTTGATACCTCCGAAATAGCGTACCACTATCACCAGGACGTCCGTGAGTTCAAGGCTGTTGATCTGTCCTAAGATAGGTTTGCCGGCGGTTCCCGACGGCTCTCCATTATCGTTGAGCTGCCACTCCTTACGGTCGGGTCCGAGCATGTAGGCCCAGCATACGTGGCGCGCGTCGTGGTATCTGTTCTGGTATTCCTTGATGATTTCCCTGCATTGGCCGGCATCGGATACGGGAACGGCAAACGACAGGAACCGGCTCATCTTCTCCTTATACTGAGATGAGCCGGATCCTTTTACTGAATAATACTGATCCATTAAGCAGAATCTTATCCGAAGAAATTGTCGATGCTGTCTTCGCCCATGGGATATAGGAGCATGGCGTTGGCAATAGCCAGCATTTTTTCTTCGCCGGCGGATTGAGCCAGAATTCTCAACGCCCATTTCAGGGCGCTCGAGGGACCATTTCCGAGCACGAATTTGTCGTCCCATACCACACGGCGGTCAACATATTCGGCGCCTTTCAGCATTTTTTCGAAACCGGGATAGCAGGTGGCTTTTCTTCCTTTGAGCAGGCCGAGTTGTCCCAGCACCACAGCCGGCGATGCGCATATGGCGGCGATGCGGCCATCTTTGGAGGCAAGCTGGTTTTTCAGCAGTCCCTGCAGCGGCGCGAACTCATAGAGATTCGATGCCCCGGGCATCCCTCCGGGAAGTATGAGCCATGCCGGATCCTTGAACATCGTATTGTCGTACAACACATCTGCCGTGACCACTACGCCATGAGCGCTCTTTACCTGGAGCGATGATGTGATGGAGACTGTCTTGACCGGCATCCCGGCTCTGCGCAACACGTCCACCGGTGTCAGCGCCTCCACATCCTCAAACCCCTCCGCCAGAAATACATAACTCTCTTTCATAGCATTAATGTTTACTGTGTGTATTATTTGTAGTTTTAATCACTTTATTTCAATCTTATTGGAGTTGTCTAAACAAATTTTTATGGCAAGATTTATTAAGATTGGCTCCCGTTCGGTCGCCGAGCTGAAGGTTTTGGGATGGATTTCTTCTGTCGAACCCCTCAGGGCTCGGGGAGCGAAGGCGACCCAACAGGCAGCGACCTCTCGGTCGGTGTCGATGAGAGAGGAGAAATACGCCCAAAAGATTGATAAAGGTTGCCATAAAGTCAACAACTTTTTATATTGTTTATGTTACGTAAATTTGTTTAGACAACTTCATTGTAAAGAATGTTCAAATTTAGTAAATATTTTGAGATATAACAAACATTCCCGAAAAAATCCGGGAATGTTGTGCAATATTATTTTAAGGATTGCGCTCTTAAGGAATGCTTTTTAAGAATGCGCTCTATGGGATACATTCAGCAGAGGTCAATCGTCATCCCGGTCGTCCCAGTCGTAATGACGGTAACGGTGCTTGTAATACTCCTTCTGGGCCTTGTAGTATTCCTTACGGGCCTTGCGGTACTTCTTGTATCTCTTTTTGGCGTGTTTGCGGTATTTCTTGCCATGATGGCCATACCCGTCGATGATGTAAGTGCGCGGATAATAGTACTGCGGTCTGGAGCCGCCGTTGACAACAATTCCGGCACCGTCGGTGGTAATCCATGCGTTATATCCGGTCTGTGCCACTCCGGTAAGCGTGCCCAGCATGAAAATCCCCATTATCCACATAGCGATCCTTTTCATAGCAGTGTCTTTTTAAGTTTGTATCCGTTAACACTCTCTATAGGTAAGACAAAAGCCCCGAACATAAGTTTGAGGCTCAAATGCTAAAAATGGTTAAGGATTACCGCGCGCCGGCGCTCGCGGCACAGTGACAGCTATGGTGGATTACTGCGGGCTGGCGTTCGCGGCAGGGCCGGAGAGGAAATCGGCCACGATGAAGGTGCTGCCACCGATGAAGATGATGTCATGGGGAGCAGCATCGGCAAGAGCGGCATTGTAAGCCTGCGCCACACATGGATAATCGGTATGGTTCAGACCGAACCTGTCGGCGATGGTGGCGAGGCTGTCGATGTCAAGAGCGCGTGGCACGGAAGCCTGTGTGAGATAATAGCGTGCTTCGGCGGGGAAAAGAGGGATGATGCTTTCGAGATCCTTGTCGGCGACAAACCCAGCCACGATGCGCAATGTGGCTCCGGGACGCTCTGCCATGAGCCGCCGCAGCTGGCGCATGTTGCTTCGGATGCCCGCCTCATTGTGCCCCGTGTCGCAGATGGTCAGCGGATGCGAGGACATCTTCATCCATCGTCCCTGCAAACCGGTGGATGCCGTAACGTCGTGGAAACCGGTATCTATGCTGCCGTCGGCGATTGTCACACCTATTCTACGCAGCTCTTCGATAGCCGAAAAGGCAGTGCGTATGTTGTAATGCTGATAGTCGCCCTTCAGCGGACATATCTCCTCAAGGCAAGCACAACGCTCGGAGGTGTCGGCGTCATAGGCTTTTGTCAGACGGACCGACAAGGCATCGGCACGCGTCTCAAAGACTTTCTCAACGTCTCCTTCGGCTTCGCCTATCACCACGGGTACCGTCGGCTTGATAATCCCCGCCTTCTCCGCGGCTATCTTTGCCGGAGTATCGCCAAGAAACTGGCGATGGTCGTTGGATATGTTGGTTATAACGCACAGCAGCGGATTGATGATGTTGGTGGAATCGAGCCTTCCCCCCATACCAGTCTCTATTACCGCATAATCCACCTCTTCGTCAGCAAACCAATGGAAAGCCATCATCATGGTCAGCTCGAAAAACGAAGGTTTGTCGGCATAGTTGCAGGCAACAGCACGCCAGTCATCGATAAACTTCTCCACATAAGTCGTGGGAATCATTTTGCCGTTGATACGTATTCGTTCGCGGAAATCCACCAGATGAGGCGATGTATACAGAGCTGTCTTGTATCCTTGGGCCTGAAGCACCGACGCCAGCAGATGGGATACGGATCCTTTGCCGTTGGTGCCGGCGATGTGTATCGATTTGAACCGGTCCTGAGGATTCCCGAAATGTGAGGCGAGGGCTATCGACCGTTCCAGCCCCGGTTTATAGGCGGCGGCGCCTACTCGTGAAAACATCGGCAGCTGTCGGAACAGCCAGTCAAGCTTCTCTTTGTATGTTGTTGATTCCAAAATATGATTTGTTTATACTACTTCAATAATAAAGGCATAGGCCGATGATGCCGGCAAGAATTATGATGAATATTGGATGTGCCTTTATTTTTCTGTTTTTCCATTTCACGGGAAACCATG
>CABUTY010000067.1 GCA_902494595.1 uncultured Porphyromonadaceae bacterium
GAGGGAGTTTAGCGAGCTAAACGACCGATGAAAACGGAAGAAAATCACCAAATTTAAGTCAAAATCAGCCAAGAGCCTGCAATTTAAAATTTATATTACGGCAGCGTCCAATTTATAGAACCTGCCTAATATTTCGGAGCAGATTTGGTCGGTTCATGAGGGAGCAACCTCTCGGTTGGTCCCGATTAAAGCGGCCGAAGATGCCCAGAATATTGATAAAGGTTACCATAAAGTGAAATGTTTTTTTTGATTTATTATTAAACGTAAATTAGTTGAGAGAACTTCATTTGCTCAAATGGGCGAATTGTCTTAAATTTGCATTATTATCCGAGAGTGTGAATCGATATGGGTGAGCAACGGCTTGACATAGAACAGCGTACCGTGCAGCGGCTGTCGCAGCAGCAGGTCAGGTTTGTCCGTATGCTTGAGATGAATGCGCCGGAGCTTGACGAGGCTGTAGAGCGAGAGATGGAGGCTAATCCGGCTCTGGTTGATTCCGAAGAGGAGGTTCCGGCTGAACCTTCCTTCCATTCGGGGTGGGTTCCCCGGGAGTCGTCGACATGGGACGACGGCAGCCTGCGCACGCCCGACACGTCGGCGTCGCTATACGATTATCTCAACGAGCAGCTGTCGGAACGCGACCTTGACGCCGACACCGACCGCATGGCACGATATATCGTGGGCAACCTTGACCGTAACGGCTATCTGACGCGCAGCATCCATGACATCGTCGACGACCTGGCGTTCGGCCCGGGCATCATCGTTGATGAGGCCACGGCAGAGCGTGGGCTTGCCGCCGTACGCTCCCTTGAGCCTGCCGGCGTGGGAGCCATGGACTTGCGCGACACGCTGCGACTGCAGCTCGAAAGAATGGCCGCCTCCCCACTACGCGACAATGCCCTGCGTATCGTCACCGATGCCTTCGAGGCTTTCACCATGAAGCACAAGCACAGGATAATATCAGCCCTGAAACTTTCCGAAAAGGATGTTGACGAGGCTCTGGCCCTGATTCTCTCCCTCAATCCCAAGCCGGGAGCGGCCATAGGCTCCGCAGCTGCCGATTCTGCCAACGTTATAGTGCCCGATTTTATCCTCGACAATGAGGACGGCAACCTCTCGATAACGCTCAACAACCGTATTCCTGAGCTGAAGGTGGAATACAGTTTTGCACAGGCTATGCGTGAGCTGGAGAAACTCCCGAGGGGCAAACGTCCCAAAGGCTCCGAATTCATAGTGTCGAGCTTTAACGACGCACGCGATTTCATACGCATAGTGGCTCAGCGCCAGAAAACTATGATGTCGGTGATGTCGGCAATATTGAAAATCCAGGAAGAATATTTCCGGACAGAAGACGTATATACATTAAAGCCCATGATGCTGAAGAATATCTCCGACCTTACGGGGCTTGATTTTTCGGTGATATCGCGGGCTACCAACAACAAATATCTGCAGACGCCATGGGGCGTTTTCCCGTTGCGGTTCTTCTTCAGCGACAGCATCGGCGAGGATAAGGAGGGAGGAGATGCGGCCACCAACCGTAAGATAGAGGCGGCGATAGCAGCCATGGTGGAGAAGGAAGACAAGCGCAAACCGCTTTCCGACCGGCGCATCACCGAAAACCTTGCCGCCATGGGTTTCGACCTGTCGCGACGCACCGTGGCCAAATACCGTGACCGCCAGAATATTCCGGTGGCGCGTCTGAGAAAGGAATTATGAAGATGAGAAGAATTATATACATATTGACAGTGGCCGTAGTCAGCATTGTCGGTACCATGCCGGCATGGTCGGTCACGGAACGTGAGATGGAAGAGGCGCGTACGATAGCGGCCAAAGCCTATCTGCGTTATGCCAACAATGGCAGCGGCTATCTTGACGATGTAAGCGCCAAGACCATGGCCGAACTTGAGAAAAATCTCAAGGCCAAGGAGAAAGAGAACATCAAGGCCTTCAAGGCCATCAAGGTTCCCGGCGACTATGCGAGCTGGGACAAGGCGAAGCTCGTGGAGTTCTGGGGCACAAAGGCCTTCGAGACTGCGGGACTGATAGCCGAGGGCAAAGGAGCCAGACCGCGCGTGCGCAAGCAGATCAACGCCATGGCGGTAAGCGCTCCGGCACCTGCTGAAAAACCGGAACAGAAGACCGAGGAGCAGAAGACCGAAGAACCGGCAGCGGGCGCCGAACCTGTAGCCGATACGCCGCAGCCGGCTATGCAGCAGAATCCTGCTCCCGAAGCCGCTACTGCCGACCAGGATATCCTCGCCGACCAGAATGCAATCGCGGAGGATGCCAAAAACCGTTCACTGGAAAAAGAGGAGAACTCCACATGGATCTATGTGGTGATACTCTGTGTGCTCATGGGCGTGGTGATATGGCTTGTGACTTATGCTGCCAAAATCATGAAGAGACAGGGCGATGCCGACTGGGAGCGTGACAACGTGCGCGATACGCGTGCTGCGCAGGGAATGTCGGCAAGCGAAAGAGAAGAAGTGGAGGAAACAATCCACAGGCTCAACAAACGGCTTCACGACGAACAGGAACGCAATATCGAGACATCACGGGCTGCCGAAAGGCTGAAACTTGACAATGAACGTCTCAAGGAACGCTTCGACAAGCTGATGGCCGAGCGCAATGCCCTGGAAGCGGAGTTGCGCGATACCAAGGAGCGTCTGGCCGCAGCCATGCGCGCCGAAAAAAATCGTGTTGTCGAGGAGCCCCGGAAGATAGTGGAGACACCGCGTCAGCAGGCGCCGGCTCCTCAGCCACAAAAGGTGGATTCCGAGGTGCTCAGGGTGATTTACCTCGGCCGTACCAATTCGGAGGGTATCTTCGTGCGGGCCGACCGCAGAGTCAGCCCCGGAAACACCGTCTACCGGCATGCTACCGAGGATGGGCTTGTTGGCACTTTCCATGTTGTGGAGCTCCCTGTGGTGACGCGTATGGTGCTCGAGCGTCCTGTGGAGATGCTTTCACACGGATGTGTGGCCAAAGACCTCGCAGACACTGCCGGTGCCACCGGTATTGTGACCGAAGACAGCGGTACGGCCATCTTCGAGAACGGCTACTGGCGCGTGCTGCGACCATCAAGAATACGATATGAATGATGAAAAAGACCACATCGTTACTGTTTTCGATCATCATGGCGGCGGCAATCGCAGGATTGTCGCTGTCGTCATGTAAGGATAAGGGTATAGGCACCGACACGGAGGCGCTGCTCGAACAGCTCGACAGCGCCGGGGTATGCCATGCCGAGGCCGTGCGGCTGCGCGAACAGCAGATTCCACGCGAGATAAATCTGAAAATGGCGCGCACCGACTCCGCCAAATACAAGGCTTACGGAGATATCCGAAGGATGTACAATACCCATAATCTGGATTCGGCGATACATTACGGCACGCTCGAGTACGAGATGGCGCGGCGCATCGGCGACAGGGAACGCATAGCTCTCGGCAAACTGACCCTTGCCCGTCTGCATGTGCTTCATGGCAATTTCCGTGACGCCATACCGCTGATTAACGAGGCTTCGCAGGATACCCTCTTCGAGAACGTGGCTTACAAATACATGGATGTCCTTGCCCTCATCGACGAGACCACCGGATACAATCCGATATCCTGGTATGAGAAAATGGTGAGCCATGTGGACCATGACAAGATCAGGGGCATATATACCAGAGTGAACTATTACCGATATTCGGGGATGCCGGAGGTAGCCGATTCGATATTGGAAGAAGAAAAGAGTACGTTGCAGAACAACGATTACAACAAGGCCATATACCATAATGTGCGGGGGACGGTTCTTCAGGAGCTCGGCGACACGCTTGGCGCTATCGACTGCTTTGCACAGAGCGCCCTTTATGACCTGTCGACGGCAGTCCGCGACTACAGGTCGCTATGGCAGCTGGCAGGCCTTCTGTTCGCCAGAGGTGATACTGAGAGGGCATACCGCTACCTGTCGCTGGCAATTGAAGACGCGGAGTATTCCAAGGTGCTCAGCAACCGTATAGCCATCAATGCCATGATGCCCGACATCCTCGAGGCTCATGAGAAAGCCGTGAGGCAGAATCACCGGCGCGTGTCGCGGATGGTGGCCGGTATCGCCCTTATGGCTCTTGCTCTCCTTTTGGCTCTTCTTTACGTGATATCCCAGCGCAACAAGGTGCAGCGTATCTCTGAACGCGAGCGTAATCTCAACGCGCAGCTGCAGAACGGCAACGAGGAGCTGAAACGGCTTAACCGCGAACTGGGCGAAAGCAACAAAGTGAAGGATGCTTATCTAGTACAGTATCTACAGCTTACCTCCGACTTCGTCCACGACATAGAGCAGCTCAAGACCGGTGTGTCGTCGGCTTACCGCACTAAAGGCGTGAGCGGTATCGAGAAATACCTTGCCCAGATCGATGACCGCAAGGAGACAAAGAAGTTCCATTCCAATTTCGATTCCACATTTCTTGCTCTGTTCCCCGGTTTCGTAGAGAAGGTGAATGAACTTATGAAGGAGGAATGCCGTTTAAGCCTTGGACGCGACGGGTCGATGTCGACCGAACTCAGGGTGCTGGCTCTGATACGCCTCGGTATCACCGACTCCGACAGCATAGCTAAATTCCTGCGCAAGTCGGTGACGACCATCTACAACTGCCGGGTGAAACTTCGCAACGGGGCCTTGTTCGACAGGGTGGAAATGATGGAGAAACTGCAGAAAATCTCCTAATAATCAACTACTAAAATCAGTGGTGTGAAAATATTTAAGTATCTGATAATCAGAAGATAGTAGTATTAATTAATCTACTATTTCACTCATATGACATACAGAGGGGTTGTTTGTGGTTAATTTTGCATCGTCAAAAAAGAACAACCGGCAGACTAAGGAAATCAAAGCCCTGAGGGATGTTGGAAATTCTTTAGGCAAGAACCATCAGAACAACCTTTTATTCCTATTGAAATAGTTCCTGCATAGTGATGTGAATCACCAACAAAAGAACGAAGAGAGTTTTTCTTCATGTTATTAGATATTTGCTGTTGTATTAGATTGTAAGTTAAGTTAGGTCATAATAATCACTTACCTTACCTATAATATGGGTGCGGATCCGCCGAAGGATACGCACCCATATTGGTAATGTCGGCTTGAAACTGATTCCATTAAAATTGGGCTGGAGTTTTTGATTTAAGAAAATTTTGAGTAATTTTACACGTGTTTGCATTTCATAGTACGTGTATACGCAGCACAGCGGAGAAAGAAGAACATAACAACAAACTGGTGTAAGCCAGGGCGAATTATCCTAATCAAATTAATATGAAGAAAATCGGACTATTATTGTTGCCGATGCTTTCAGCGATATCTGGAGTAGCCCACTCGGAGAATGGGTTTCGCCAGGAATCGTTGTTTACAGGCTATACCCAGCTGAAGGATAGCTTGCAGGAGCAAGGGCGACAGCTGCCGGCAACGCTGTTGTCGGAACAGCGGCTTAAAGAGGCCGTATCCGAGACTGAATCGAAAGTGACCGAAGGCATACAGGCCTGTGGCATGGGTCAACCGGTCAGCGACATCTCGCTTCTCACGGGCGACCGTAAGTCGTATGTGCATGTCGGGCGAAGCTCGGTGTATGCCGCACACAGCACATTGGCGGCGAATGTAACTGTGGCCAAAACATCGGCCAATACCGTCACGTTGCGCGGTTTCCTTTTCGGAGAGGATGCCATGGATATCAAGGCTACCGTGGACCTGGCCACCGGCGTAGTGACGATAAAGCCTCAGCCTGTGGTCACAACCGATGTCGGCAATGCCTTGATGTGCAAGATGAATCTGAAAAACAACACTTATGACTCCAAGGCCGAAATCAAAGGGCACGTCTATGACAACGCCATAGTGATTGACGACAGCTTCGGCTTCTTCATCACCACTGGAGCCAGTGCAGGAGCCTACCTTACAGTCGGATTCATGGAATATGCGGCCATTGCCAATTCCAACGGCGGCATCGCGGCACGGCGCGTCACTTTCAACGGACAGCAGACTACTGCCGACAGACAGGTGGTTCAGCAGGAAACGCAGCTCTTCGCTTATCCTTTACCCGACAATAAACTCAGGCTCATGAATGTGCCTATGCTTGACAAGGCGAGCGATATGAACATCACTCTCAATCTTGACGGCACTATGCAGATAGACCCGCAGCCTGTGGGGAACAACTTATATTATGGCGACCTATATCTCTTCAAAGTCACTGAGAACACTGATGCATCGGGCAACGTGAAGTTCTCGGCAAGTGTGCTCAATCCGATCACAGCATCGTATGACGCCACCGGCAAGGGAATCACCATCGGAGGCTACGGCGTGGCCACCCCGACGCTGAGTGCCCTTTTCGGCACATATGAGGGAAGCAATGTCACACTCACAAATGGCATAGAGTTTCCCACTGCGCCGACACTGAAGCTTGAAGGGGAAGGCACGGCGGAAAGTCCCTGGATCATAAAGCAGGCCTCCGACCTGGTGGCTATCGCCCAGGATGCGTCGGTCAACAAGAGCGTCAGAAGCGAAGTCCTGACCGAAACCGGTGTCTCGGACCCCTATTCCTATCAGAACATCTATAGCGGAAAGTATTTCAAACTCGGAGCCGATATCACATTCACCAGCGATACGGTAATGACTCCGATCGGCAGCAAGGAATTGCGCTTCAACGGCGTTCTCATAGGTGACGGCCACAAGATAAAGGACTTCACGATACAGAATTATGCCTATGACCATTGCGGACTGTTCCGGACATTGGGCAAGGATTCCAAAGTCAGCGGCATAATATTTGAATCGCCGTATATAAGCTCAATAGGCTACACGGTAGGCGTGGTAGCCGGCACGAGCTATGGCGACATCAGCGACATACGGCTTGAGAATCCCGTACTGTCGTGTGCGAGCGGATATAACATAGGCGGCATAGCCGGCTACAGCTATGGGAAGCTGAAGAATATAACGGTAAGCAATATCCAGCTCACGAGCCAGGGCTA
>CABUTY010000068.1 GCA_902494595.1 uncultured Porphyromonadaceae bacterium
ATAATTGGTCGCGCCACAGCCGTCTGGCTGCAAACGGCCTTCCTACACCCAAAGAAGCCGACAGGATGATGAATAATATCCTCGATTTCAGTAACGATTATCTCCGTCATCATCCGGATACCAATTATTTCATCTATGGACATCTGCACCTGCTGCGCGACATCAGGCTCGCTCCGCAGGCACGCATGATAGTGCTCGGTGAATGGCTCTCTTCTTTCTCCTATGCCGTATGGGACGGCAATGAATTATCCCTTCTCTTTTTTTCGGAGGAAAAAATATAACGCAGTAATCAGAAGAACCTCCACAGCCGAAACAATTACAAGACGCATGGTTTCGCCCTGCTCTATGAGGTCGCGGCCGAAATAAAGGCCCATGGCAAGCATATATACCAGCAGTAGTGCCGGCAGCCATTGAGAGCGTGGTATCCTTCGTTTCATGACTCGTATGGTAGTATATGGTTATAGTTCGTTTATTGAATCTCGTTCCTTAAGATTTAGAGGCCGTATGGAGCGTTTACTGTGCCTTTGGCGCTGCTTCCTCCACCGGACGGTAGTAAGGCGATTGTGTGGGATTGAATCCCTTGTCTGTCAGAAGGTCGTAAATCTGTATGCAGGCATAGGCGTCGAGCGAGGCATATTCCTGCTGGTGGTTGGTGAGATGATTGGCCTCCCAGTTTGTGAGGCGTTGTCCCTTGGATATACGGCGCCCGAAGAGAATGGCGTAGATCCGGGCGAGACTGTTGTCGGCAATCTCAAAATCCTTCACATAGCTCTGCAGGTCTATGAAGCCGGCAGGTTCCAGATTGTAGAGCTTGCGCAGGTTATGGAAGTCATCGTGTATGGATACACCGATTTTCAGAATGTTGCTGTCTTCAAGCAGGCTGCGCACCTGGTCGTGAAGTCCTATGTGGTTGAGACGGAACAGGAAGCATGTCTCATGAGTTGAAAGCTGCAGAAGGGCCACATTGTTGGATCGTCCCCGTTTGAAACTGGGCTTGGTCTCCGTGTCGAAGCCTATGACCGTTTCTTTGCGCAACGTGTCCACTGCATTAATCACATCTTCGTCGGAATCCACCATGACTATACGACCCGGATATGATGCTATGGGAAGAGTGGCAAGTTCTTCTTTGGAGATACTGACTTTGTATCGGACGGATACCTGTATGTTTGTGTCTGTTTCCATATTATTAAAGCGCGATTATTAAAGCGCGATATTCAGGGTTGTTAGGTGTCGGATTTCATTGCATGTCAAGGAACAGAGTCTGCGGAAAATGCGTTTCCACCCATCTTTTTACATAATCGTGGGTGTCGGAGGCTATGGTTTTGTCCTTGTCGAAATAATGGTTGAAAATCACGGCATAAAGCTCTATATGCTTGTCTCTGAGGGCGTTGAGGGTCAGTAAAGTATGGTTGATTGAACCGAGCTTGGAGTTGGTGACGAGCACAACCGGCAGTTTTCTGTCGTGGATATAGTCGATGGTAAGGTATTCGCCTTTTAGAGGCACCATCACGCCTCCGGCACCTTCGATGAGCACGTTGGAGTATTGAGATGCCAGAATGTCAGTGGCCTGGTCGATAACCTTCATGTCTACTTCAGTGCCGTCGATCCGGGCGGCAAGTTCGGGCGATGCCGGGTAGCTGTAGATGAGGGGAGCGGTATAGTGCAGAAGGTCCACGTTCTGGGGCTCTATGCCCATGATGTTCCTGTGCACCTGTATGTCCTCGGAGAACTCACGATTGCCTGTCTGTACGAATTTCTGAGTGATGACATTGCAACCGTCGTGCATCATTATGCGTGCGAGCCACCCTGTGGCGTAGCTTTTCCCTGCGTCTGTGTCAATGCCTGTGATGAAGAGTCGTTCCGGCCAATTTATTTTCATATAAATGATTATTTCAGGAGCGACAGCCCGAGGCTGTCGCTCCTATTGAAGATTGAAGAGTTTACCATGCGAACATGGGATATTCGTTCATCAGTTCGTTAACTTCTGTTCTGACGGCGCGGATGTTATCCTCGTTGTCAGGGTCGGAAAGGACTCTGTCGATGAAGTCGGCAATAGTCTCCATCAGGTCTTCCTTGGCGCCGCGGGTGGTAATGGCGGCGGTTCCGAAGCGTAGACCGGAAGTCAGGAATGGGCTGCGGGTGTCGTAAGGCACCATATTCTTGTTGGCAGTAATGTCGGCCTCCACGAGCACCCTCTCGGCTTTCTTGCCGCTCATCTCGGGGAATTTGGTACGCAGGTCCACGAGCATGCAGTGATTGTCGGTACCGTCGCTGATAAGCTTGTAGCCACGGCGCATCAGAGCGTCAGCCAGTGCCTGGGCATTCTTGCGTACCTGTATGGCATACTCTTTCCACTCCGGCTGGAGAGCTTCGCCGAAAGCCACGGCCTTGGCGGCTATGACATGCTCCAGGGGGCCGCCCTGTACTCCGGGGAATACTGCGGAATCGAGAAGCTGCGACATCTTCTTGATTTCGCCCTTGGGAGTCTTCTTGCCCCATGGATTATCGAAATCCTTGCCCATGAGAATCAGACCGCCGCGGGGTCCGCGAAGTGTCTTATGGGTGGTTGTGGTCACGATATGCGCATATTTCACGGGATTTTCGAGTAATCCGGCGGCTATGAGACCGGCGGGATGCGCCATGTCAACCATGAATATGGCTCCAATCTCATCGGCAAGACGACGTACGCGGGCATAGTCCCATTCGCGACAGTAGGCGCTCGCTCCGGCTATTATGAGCTTGGGACGCTCGGCGCGTGCCTTCTCTTCCATCTCCTCGTAGTTGACTCTGCCCGTCTCTTTCTCTACAGTGTAGCTGATAGGTTCGAACATGAGTCCCGAGAAGTTGACGGGGCTACCGTGGCTGAGATGGCCGCCATGGCTGAGGTCCATGCCCATGAACTTGTCGCCCGGCTTGAGGCATGCCATAAACACGGCCATATTGGCCTGAGCACCGCTGTGAGGCTGCACGTTGGCCCACTCGGCGCCGAACAGCTCCTTGGCACGGCTTATGGCAAGCTCCTCGGCCTCGTCAACAATCTGGCATCCGCCGTAATAGCGCTTGCCCGGATATCCCTCGGCATATTTGTTGGTAAGGCACGATCCCATGGCGCGCATTACTTCGTCGCTCACAAAGTTCTCGCTCGCTATCAGCTCGATACCGCGACGCTGGCGCAGATGCTCCCTGTCGATGATATCGAAGATCTCGTTGTCTCTCTTCATTGTCGTTTGTATTGTGATATGGTATTAGAAATAACTCCTTTGAACGGCGGCATTTATCCGCCGAAGTTGTCGTAATGAATCGACGAGGGTTCGACGCCGAGGTTATAGAGCATGTTGTTCACGGCGTTGCTCATGGGGCCGGGACCGCACATGTAGTATTCTATATCCTCGGGAGCCGGATGGTTCTTGAGGTAGGTCTTGAACATGACGTCGTGCACGAATCCTGCCGTATATTTGACGCCGGCGGCATCCGCTGCCGGATCGGGGCGGTCGAGGGCAAGATGGAACTTGAAGTTGGGGAACTCCTTCTCAAGCTGCAAGAAGTCCTGAAGATAGAACACTTCGTTGAGGGCGCGGGCTCCGTAGAAATAGCTCATCTTGCGGTCGGTGGTATGCAGCGTCTTCGTCATCCACATGATCTGAGCGCGGAGGGGAGCCATACCGGCACCACCGCCTACCCATATCATCTCCGCTTTGGAGTCGACTATGGGGTGGAAGTCGCCGTAAGGACCCGACATCATCACCTTGTCGCCCGGTTTGAGCGAGAAGATGTAGCTGGAGGCTATACCTGCCGGCACATCCTGGAATCCCACCTGAGGCTTCGGCTTGAAGGGAGGGGTGGCTATGCGCACGGTGAGCATGATGCGGTCGCCCTCTTCGGGATAGTTGGCCATCGAGTAGGCGCGCACTGTCTCCTCGTCGTTGGAGGCATTGAGCGTGAACAGCCCGAATTTCTCCCATGCCGGCAGATATTCGGAGCCGATAAGGTCTTTGTCGATATCCTTGTCATAGCTCATCCTGTATTTCGGAATACGTATCTGGGCGTAGCTGCCCGGTATGAAGTTCATATGCTCGCCTTCGGGAAGCTTGACGATGAACTCCTTGATGAAGGTGGCCACATTCTTGTTGCTGATCACCTCGCATTCCCATTCCTTGACATCGAGAGCCGACTCGCTGACCTTTATGGCCATGTCGTTCTTGACCTTTACCTGACAGCCGAGGCGCCAGTGGTCCTTGACTTCCTTACGGCTGAAATGCACAGTTTCCGTGGGGAGGATATCTCCGCCGCCGGATATCACCTGCACTTTGCACTGGCCGCAGCTTCCCTTGCCGCCGCATGCCGATGACAGATGCACGCCATTGTCGCCCAGAGTGGCCAGAAGGGTCTTGCCCGCCTGGGCATGCAGCACTTTCGACCCGTCGTTGATGTCGATGGCAACTTCCCCGGAATTTACAAGCAGATGCTTGCATACCAACAGGATGATTGTCAGCACAAGCACGATTACAAGAAAGATGAGTGCCGAGACAATCACATTATTCCACATTATATCGCAGATACACATAATGACTTCAAAGTTTGATGCCGAGGAAGCTCATGAAAGCAATACCCATCAGGCCGGTGATGATGAAAGTTATTCCGACACCTCGCAGCGGGGCGGGAATCTTGGAATTGTCGAGGCGTTCGCGGATAGCTGCGAGGCATGTTATGGCCAGTAGCCAACCTATGCCGGAACCGGCACCGTAAACGGTGGCTGTCCAGGCGTTGGAGAACTCACGCTGCTGCATGAACAGCACCGCGCCGAGGATGGCACAGTTCACCGCTATGAGCGGCAGGAAGATACCCAGCGAATTGTAAAGCGCCGGCGTATATTTCTCTATGACCATCTCCAGAATCTGCACCAGCGCAGCTATCACGGCGATGAACATTATCAATCCCAGAAAGGATATGTCGGTGGAGGCATATTCCTCGCCGAGCCAGCTCATGGCTCCCGGAACGAGAAGATACTCGTTGATGCACCAGCATACCGGCAGGGCTATCAGAAGAACGAATGTCACCGCCACGCCAAGCCCGAAGGCTGTCTTCACATTCTTGGAAACGGCAAGATAAGAGCACATTCCCAGGAAGTAGGCGAATATCATGTTGTCGATGAATATCGACCGTATGAACAGATTAAGATTTTCCATTTACTGTCGAGGGTTTGCTGTTATTTTTCCTGAAGATCCTTGTTTACGGAGCGATGAGCCCAAATGATGCAAGCCACTACTATCAGGGCCATGGGAGGAAGTATCATCAGGCCATTGTTCATGTAGCCGGCCTCATACCACCAGTCGGGGAATACCTGACAACCGAAGAGGGTACCGCTTCCGAAGAGTTCGCGGAAGAAGCTCGTTATTATAAGAATGAGACCATATCCGAGGCCGTTACCGACACCGTCGAGGAAGGCGGGCCATGGACGGTTGTTGAGCGCGAAGGCCTCCAGCCGGCCCATGATGATACAGTTGGTGATTATCAGGCCTATGAACACCGACAGAGCCTTGCTGACATCGTAAGTGTAGGCTTTCAGCACCTGGTCTACAATCACTACCAGAGCGGCCACCACTACAAGCTGCACGATGATGCGTATGGAGGAGGGGATGGTCTTGCGCATCAGCGAGATTATCACGTTGGCGAAGGCGAGCACGGCCGTCACCGAGATGGTCATCACTACAGCCGGCTCCATTTTAGCCGTCACGGCAAGAGCCGAGCAGATGCCCAGAATCTGTACAATCACCGGATTGTCTTTCGACAACGGATTTACAAACGGTATGAATGATTTCTTCCAGTTCATTTGTTGTCAGCTTTTAAGGCGGCGAGGAATGCCGTGTAAGGTTCCAAGGAATTGAGGAGCATTTTCTGCACACCCTGAGAGGTTATGGTTCCACCGGAAATGGCGTGAACATAAGCGGCGTCGGCGGGTTCCTGGCCTGCTTTCACCACTTTGACGCTCTGGAATGTGCCGTCGGCAGCGAAGACCTCCTTGCCTTCGAATTGCTTCTGGAAGGCAGGTTTCTCTATTTCGGCGCCGAGTCCGGGAGTCTCGCCCTGATGAGCGAAGTAGGCTCCGTAGATGGTGTCGCCGTTGCTGTCGAAGGCCACATAGCCCCATATCGGTCCCCACAGGCCGGCTCCGTAGACAGGCAGGATATATTTGATACCCTTGTCGGTCTGGCATTCATATACGGGGAGCAGACGCTCAGCCGCAGGCTTCTTGACCTCCTGGGCGAGATTCACCTTGTCGGGGCTTACGCCCGCGTCTATTTTCTTTCCCTTGTCGTTGACGATATAGTCGCTGACGATATGCTCTTTCCAGAGGTCGGTTATCGTCTGCCCTTCGGCGGGCGTCAGGAGGGCGGCGGCAAGTATCTGTCGCCGCGTATCGTTCATTATGTTCTCGTCCTGCCGGGGCTTCAGTGCCTGGTAAATCACCGACAGTGCCACACCCACGAGCACCACGAGACCCGCGGAGTAGAGGATGGTATAAGTATTGCTTTGACGGTTCATGACAGTAAGTTTAGATGTTGCGGACCGTCAAGCGGCGCATACGTTTGCGTATATTAGCGTTCACCACGCAGTAGTCAATCAGCGGAGCGAAGCAGTTCATCAGGAGCACGGCGAGCATCGCGCCCTCGGGATAGCCCGTGTTGTAGCAGCGTATCAGTATGGCTATGATACCGATTAGAGCGCCGTAGATGTATTGACCAGTCCTGGTGCGGCAGGCAGTCACCGGGTCGGTGGCCATGAAGGTGATGGCGAAAAGGAAACCGCCGAGGCCCAGCTGCTCGAGAGGCTGCAGATATGTGCAGGGATAGAGCGGCGACTGCCAGTTGTGGGCCACGAGCGCCATGAGGAATCCTCCCAGGAGTCCGGAGATGATGATGCGCCAGTTG
>CABUTY010000069.1 GCA_902494595.1 uncultured Porphyromonadaceae bacterium
ACCGCTGACATAATCTCTCTTACATGGGATGCCCCCGAGGCTACGGAAGGGTATCTCGACCCTAAGGATGTGGCTTATAAGATAGTGCGAAAGTCGGTTGTTCAGAGCAAGGAGACCACTCTCGAGACGGAATGGAAGGGTGAGCTGCCATACAATGACGAAGTGCCAGCCAATGATAAATAATTCCTACAAGATATATACCGTATATAACGGTTCCACATCCTGGTCGCCGGTAGAATCTTCGCAGGTGGCTGTGACCGGAGTTCTCGAACTCCCTTACAGCGAGACTTTCGATACGCAGAACTCCGTAATGTTCTGGTCATTTTTCCATGGTGAGGGAGCTACCCGTGACTGGTCGTTCAATTCTACGAAAAAAGCGCTGAGTTACTGGGGTGCTCCTGCCGATGCATGGGCATCGACTCCGAAATTCAGCATGAAGGCGGGAAAGGCTTATCGTATTTCATTCAGCGCAAGGGTAAGCAACGCCAACAGCCCCAAAACCCTTTCGCTATATTACGGAAACAAGGCCGATATAGAAACACTCCTCCCCAAGGAAATAGTTACTGAGACAATCAACTCCGGACTTGACCGAACGGTGGAGGTGATGATCGGTGTTCCCGTAGATGGTGCATATCATGTGGCATTCCGTTGTCACGGAGAGTCTGATTCCAACGATTTATTTGTTGACAATGTAAAGATAGAAGAGGTTGTTGTGGCCCCGGCTTCTGTTGAGTCGGTTTCGGCAGCAGTCGCCGAGGAGGGTGCGCTGGAGGTTAAGCTAAGCTGGAAGAACCCGTCGCTCACCAATGCCGGCACTACTCTTGAATCGCTGTCACAGGTGATTGTGACCTGCGGCAATGACACGGTGGCTGCCGTCACGGATGCGGTACCCGGCAAGGAGTCAACGGTTTCTATACCGGTGGAAGAGGCAGGCATATATACTTATACCATCACTCCCGTAAGCGGCGAGATAAGCGGCAAGAGCGTGGAGGTGACCACCGAATGGGTTGGTCAGGATATGCCGCTCAAACCCACAGCCGTGTCTGTGACAGTAAATCAGGATGGCTCACGTCATCTCGTAATCACTCCGGCAGCCGAAGGCGTCCACAAGGGATGGCTCGGAAAGGTGCAGTTCACAATCACCCGCAATGAGACTCTTCTCGCCGACAAATGGTCGGAAACCGTATATGACGACAAAGAGACGGGGCTTCCGTTGAAGATTTATAAATATACCGTGATGGCTGTAAACAATGCCGGCAAGTCTGAGGTTTTTGAGACGGAAGGAATAGTGATAGGTGATGCCATAACCCTTCCTTATAATCCCGACTTCACGGATGCCGAGCACTTTGGCCTGTGGACAACGGGCAGCGAAACCGGATCTACGTCTAAATGGAAGCATACCGGACCCAAGGCATATTCTAAGCCAAACACTCTCGAATCGGGCAGCAAAGATACCTGGGCATTTACCCCGAAGCTGGTGATGTATCCCGGCTCGATAGAACTCAAGACAAAGCTCTCCTGCTATAATGCAAGAAATGAGGAGGACGTGGAGATATGGCTCTGTCGTTCCACTAATTTTGTCACTCCCGAGAAGGTTTTGAAGATTGCCGACGTTCATGTGTCGGATGTCAATTATCCTGAGGAGAAGATATTCACTTTTGAAATACCCGAGCGCCCCGCCGAGACGGGCTACCGTAAGGCTGTGCCTTGCGACGAGGATTCCGAGGACCCGTATAACCATTATTATATAGGTTATAAGAATGCTACCGGCAAGATGTATGTCTATCTTCACTCGCTCAATGTGAGCCAGACGGTTACCACCGGCATCGAGGATGTGGCTGCCAACGGAGAGTTCGGCGTATTCAACGGTAGGCTCGTCGTTCCGCAGGGAGCCGTGGTAAGGATCTACGACATCACCGGCGGTTTCAGAACAGAGCTTACTGCCGACTATAGCCTTTCAGCTTTGGAAAGAGGCTTATATGTGGCCGTATGCCGTATGGCCGATGGTTCGGCACGTACCATCAAGTTCGCTTGGTAACAATACCTTAATCAAACGCGGCGGCCTGCGCAAGATGGCCGCCGCGTTATTCTGAAATAGAAGTTGTTTAAACTAATTTTTATGGCAAGATTTATTAAGATTTTGGGATGGATTTCTTCTATCGAAGAGGCAGCGACCTTTCGGTCGGTGCCGATGAGAGAGGAGAAATACGCCCAAAAGATTGATAAAGATTGCCATAAAGTTAACAACTTTTTATATTGATTATGGTACGTAAATTAGTTTAAACAACTTCATATATAGCATGAAAAGATTTACAGCAATAGCACTTGGCATTGTGGCTTTGCCGGCGGTGGCCGGCACCCCTGACAGCGAGAGGACGATTGATCCCATGCAGATGCAGCTCGAAGCTCCGGTTGAACGATTCAGCGGAGTGGCACGCTTGGCACGTCACGCCCAGTCGGACTTGATTGTCGACTTTACCTCCGGGGAAAGCTCTTTCAAGCCTGTAGTGTCTTATGGTTTCGATGTTGACATGCAAGGGTGGACACCGGAAGACACCCAGTATGTGAAATGGTCGGTAAGTCCTGTTTCCGGTCATCCATTTTCGGACATAGACCCTGAAAGCAAAAAGTCGCTCTTTGTGGAAGGCCCATATCAGATTTATCGTCGGGAAATATCGGCCATAACATCGCCTTCCATAGATGTACCCGACAACTGCCGTTTGTCGTTCTGGGTGGGCATGACCCTGAATTATTCCGATGCCTGTTCCCTGGCATTGGAGGCCAGCGGCGACGGTTTCGCCACAAAAGAGGAATTGTGGCACAGCAAGGATGCCTCTGGTGAAAAGCCTTGGGCATGGCGAAACATCACTGTTGACATGTCGCGTTTCAGCGGCAGGAAAATACAACTGAGGTTCGTTTATGGACCCGGTAGCGCCGACACTTTCAACACCGGCGGTTATATGGGAGATTTCGCAATCGACAATATGGTGTTCTCCGCACGTGTCGCTGTGGAGAACATAGCGGTAACCACCGGTGAGACTATCAGGCTGACGCCCGTGGTACAGGGAGGAACCCCCGTCAGGTATCAATGGCTGATGCCGGGAGCTGTCCCGGCTACATCCGAAGAACAATCTCCGGAAATATATTATACAGCCGACGGCAACTATGACATCACTCTCAACGTGACGGATTCGGAAGGTGGAGTCGCTTCTAAAACACGTGCCGCGTTTGTCAGTGTGACCGGTAGCGCCCCCAAGGCGGCTATTCTACCTCCGGCAACTTTCCGGTACGACAAGACCCGACTGCCTATGGTGGCTGGTTATGTGCCTGTGGAGTTCAAGGATGCCTCCAAAGGATTCCCTACATCTCATTCATGGGCTTTTACCGGCGTTGACGAAACTGCCGGTGTCAGTTTCCTCTCCACAGAAGAGAATCCAACAGTTCGGTACAATTATCTGCATCGACAGATGGTTGGGTTGGAATCGGCCAACAGCCATGGCAAGTCGGCTTCCACTATGGAAGTGTCGGTAGAATACAGCGGGCTTATCAACAACCAGGAACCGGGCGACCGCGTCACAACCTTCGACATGGACGATTGGGGTTATTTCCCCGGCTCCAACACCAGGGGAATAACTGCGTACGCGGAGAAATTCTCCAAGCCCTCGCGTCCTATGGTAATCAACGGCGTATATGCTTTCTTCACGCGTGCAGATGCCGGTCAGCTTACCGACCAGATTGCCTATGTGGGTGTGCATGTCTATTCTTCGGAGAATGGCCTGCCGGGCAAAAAACTGGAAAGCTTCTGGTGGCAGGTCACCGACCTGGACGGCCCCGTGGGTGGCGAGGCTGTGGGTACTTTGTTCCCCATTACCCCGGCTGTCACCGTGGATGATGAGTTTTTCATAGTGGTGGATGGAATTCCTGAATATAAGGAAGCCAATGGTGAGAACGGCGTGACGGCCGTCACACTCGGTATGGCCGCTTTCCGCGACCATGGTAATACCGCCTATATGATGAAGGACAATAAATGGATTGACGTCAGCACTTATTTCCCTGCCGGTGCCAACCATACTTCGTTGATGGTATATCCTTCGGTGATACATTCGGTCATCGCTCCTTACCCTTATACGGAAAAGCCTCTTGAGGTGAATGCCGAGGCCGGGAAAGCCGAATACGGCATATATTCCATCATGGGGTGGAAAGAATCGCCGGCAGTTGATGCCGACTGGCTGAGGGTGGTCAACAAGCCGAGCGGCATGACCGTTGATACCCTCAGAATAGAATATGATGCCCTGCCGCCGGGAATGCCTTCGCGCAAGGCACATATCACCCTAACCGATGGCGCATCTGACCTGGTTGTGGAAGTGAACCAGAATGCGGGAACAGGTGTGGACCACGTATGTCAGGAGGTCCCTGATGATATTGCCGATATATATTCAGCCAACGGTGTCAGGGTGGCTGTGGATGCCCGTCTGAAAGATGTCTGGCCCTCTCTACCCTCAGGGTTGTATATAATAAGAACTTTGAGGGATTCGAGAAAAATCTTCAAGCATTGAGAATCTATTGCCGGCAGGGACTACAGTTTGTAATCCCTGCCGTTGTCATATAATGTAATCCCTGAACGTACTTATATAATAAGTGGTAGGGGGATTAGTTATTACTTTTGGGATAACCTTTGAGGATAACCTTAAAAATTCAATATTCAACAACTGAAATAATGAAAAGAATCTGTAGCAGTATCGTATGTCTGCTTGCCGGACTGTTTGCATGTATGGCTGTGGAGCCGTCGGGCTCTTTGCCGGTGCTGGTGATCGAGACGGAAAACCATCAGCCGATAGAGTCGAAAGAAACCTACATCCGCGGCAACTATTATCTTGACCCCAAAGGTATGGAGGGTGTAGAAGCATTCGGCAGCAAAGAAGCACCTCTTCCTTTGCAGATAAGGGGCCGGGGCAACTTTACGTGGGCGGCTTTCAATAAGAAGCCTTACCGTCTGAAGCTCGACAAAAAGGCGGCTCTTCTGGGAATGAACAGTAACAAACATTTCGCTCTTCTGGCTCATGCCGACGACAACCGTGCTTTCATGCGCAATCTCACCGGTTTTGAGGTGAGCCGGATGGCAGGGCTGCCATATACTCCGGCCGACCAGCCTTGCGAGGTAATCCTCAATGGCGATTATATAGGTCTGTATTTCCTGACCGAAACAATACGTTTCGATAAAAAACGCATCAATCTAAATAACCCTGACGATGATGTGGAGGATTGGCTTGCCGCCAATCCGGGCAAGACTGCCGATGACTACCCCTGGACCGACGAAATGGTGACAGGCCCATGGATAGTGGAATTGGATAACACTGATGACGCATGTCAGGTAAAGGTTCCTTCACAGTATCGCGGAGGCACTGAGATACGTGTCACATATAAGAAACCGGAAGATTATGTGACTGAAAAGCATCGTCAGTGGCTTGTAAAGGAATTCACCGAAATTGACAAGCTCGTATATGCTGAGGACCATGCCAAAGGTGGCTGGCTCGATAAGATAGACCTGACGGATGCCGCACGTTTCTTCGTAGTGAATCAGATTATGGGTAACTATGAGTGCTATCATGGCTCATGTTATCTCACCAAAGACCGCGGCAACGGCCAGAAGTGGCATTTCGGTCCCGTATGGGACTTCGGCTCGGCATTTCAGGAAACACGCGACGTGACACAATGGATATGGGAAGGTACCCCGTATCAACAGCGTTGGATTCAGAACTTCATGGAATGCGAAACTTTCAAAAACGAGGTAAAGCGTATCTTCACAGCCATGAACGATGAAGGTTTCGACCGTATAATAAAGTACCAGAACGACTATGCCGACCGTATAAGCGCAGCAGCCAGGCGTGATGCTGAGCGCTGGAAAGGCGATGGTTACGGCAACGCCGACATGCAGAAACCCCTCGGGGAAGTGCAGAAGCAGCTTGTCGACGCCATCAACAGCTTCGGCTATAAGCTCGGCATAGAAGGCTTCGAGGGTGTGGATATAGGTCCGACAGCCGACATATATCTCCGCGGTAAGGACTATAACGGCTGGGATGCGCTGGATGCCAACAGGTTTACGAATGTGGGCAACGACGTATATGAGCTTAAGATGGATTGCCTAAGCGGTGAGTTCAAGCTTGCCGACGCAAGCTGGCGCAAAGTCGACCTGGGTTGTGAGGCCGGTAAGAAATTCGACATCAACAAGGCATACAAGCTGATTACCTCCGGTGAGAATATCTCGCTTGCTTCCGGTTCCGCCGACAATGTGACGCTCAGGCTCGTGTGGAAAACAAAAGAGCTGACCATCACCAACAGCACCGGCGTACAGCTCGTCATAGACGATGAGCTGGAGAATGCCGAAATCTACACCCTCCAGGGCGTGAGAGTACAGAACCCCGTCAAAGGCAACATCTACATCCTCCGTACAGCCGAAGGCGTCCGCAAAGTAGCTTTCTGAAACCCAACAATATCAATAACCCTAAGCCAATAGGAATAATACCTATATAATCCAATAGGAATAACACATATATAAAAGAAGAAGCCCGGCTCGGTAGAGTCGGGCTTCTTGTTGAGCGATGCCGATTAATTAATCGTTAATCATTAATTATCCCTCTTCCTTTTTATCGCGCGGGGTGAATGATTTCTGCGGTCTTGGACTGCGGTCGTTGCGAGGTCCGCGGTCATTTCTGGGTCCGCGGTCGCCTTCGCGACGGGGACGAGGGCCACGGTCGCCGCCTTCGCGACGCGGACGTGCCTCACGCTCTACGTATCCTTCGGGCTTCGGAGTCAGTACGCGTGTCGACAGACGGTACTTGCCCGTCTTCTTGTCAATTTCGATGAGCTTGACCTTCAGCTTGTCGCCCTCCTTAAGACCGCTGG
>CABUTY010000070.1 GCA_902494595.1 uncultured Porphyromonadaceae bacterium
ATTATAGCCGTCGATTGCCGGGATATTCTCCGCCATCCAGCGGCCGATTTCCTCACCGGTGGCCTCCGGCGACTTGCGCGTCCCCTTAAGATAGGGGAACACCATCACCGTGAAGTCACCCTCAAAACCTTTGCGCGTGGGCGACGGCGACACATTCTCCGCCGCCACTTCCATTCCGTATAATTCCTTCAGAGAGTCGCTGACTCCCCGGGATATAACTTCTTCTATAGTCATCAACAGTCAATTTTGAATGCAAAAATAACTAAAATCCGGCAAATAATAAAAGATATTGGGGATTTAGCGGGATATAGCGGGATTTAGACCGATTTGGCCGGATCAATCGGAATTTAGCCCGCTTTGGGCTGAGGGTGATAGCCAGCGGACTTCGATTTCGTCGAGGAAATCGAGGAGCTCGTCTTCCTTCTCGATGCGGAGCAATCTTATGCGCGACTGACGGAAGTCGGGAAGGCCTTTGAACAAGGGGGAAGAGGCGAGATGACGGCGTATGTGCAGGATTCCCCTGTATTCGTCGATACGGTCGATACTCTCGCGTATCTGGCGTTTGAGAAGAGCCAGCTTTTCGGGCACCGAAAGGGGACTGAAGGTGCCGGTGTCGATCATCTGGCGCATATCGTGGAAAACCCATGGAGCGCCGAAAGAAGCCCTGCCCACCATCACGGCATCCACGCCATAGGTGTCGAAAGCCCGGAGCGCCTGCTCGGGAGTGGTGATATCGCCGTTGCCTATCACGGGAATCTCCATCCTCGGGTCATTCTTCAATTCGCCGATGAGAGTCCAGTCGGCATTGCCGGTATACATCTGGCATCTGGTGCGACCATGCACGGCGAGAGCCTTTATGCCGCAATCCTGCAGCCGCGGGCCAAGGTCGGTAATAATCTTGTTCTCGCAGTCCCAACCGAGTCTTGTCTTTACGGTTACGGGCAGCGAGACGGACTGCACTACCCTGCGCGTTATGTCGAGCATCTTGGGGATGTCTCTGAGCATACCGGCGCCGGCTCCTTTGGCGGCCACCTTCTTGACAGGACATCCGAAATTGAGGTCTATTATGTCGGGGCCGGCCTGCTCCACAATCTTGGCGGCATCCACCACGGCCTCGGCTTCACGGCCATATATCTGTATGGCCACGGGGCGCTCCCGCTCGTCGATGGTGAGCTTGCGGACCGTCGACTTTATATCCCTCACCAGAGCTTCGGCCGACACAAACTCCGTATATACAAGGGCGGCACCCTGCTCCCGGCACATCAGCCGGAAAGAGGCGTCAGTCACATCCTCCATGGGAGCCAGCAACAGGGGACGCTCCCCGAGGTCTATTTGCCCGATTTTCATATAATGGTGAGTTTTGACAATGAGTTCACGGCGATTGACTCGGCGGCCATCCTGAGCTCCTCGGGAGTGACTGCGCGGATGCTTTCGGCCATCTCGTGAAGGTCGAGGACGCGTCCATAATGTATCATCGACCTGCCCAGCGACATGGCGCAGTTCTCACGGTTGTCCGACAATACGGCGAGCTGGCCGCAGTACTGCTGCTGAGCCTGCCGGAAAGCTTTCAGACCGAGAGGATTGTCGGCAAGACGCGCAATTTCCTCACGGACTAGCCGGCGGCAGCGTGCCACATTCTCCGGGTCGCAGCCGAAATAGATGTTGAGCGTGCCGCAGTCGGAAAGCATAGTCATCGTCGACTCTATGGTATATACCAGTCCCCGCTTTTCGCGCACCTGCTGGTTCAGCCGAGAGTTGAGTCCTGGGCCGCCGAGGATGTTGTTGAAGAGCATCAGGGGATACTTGCGGACGTCGTTTCTACCGGGGATGCGGCAACCCATCACGGTATTTGCCTGGGTATTCCCACGTTCGCGGGTTAAGTCGAAAGGGTCATTGAGCGGAGGTGTCTGGCGCGTATGCCCCTTGTCGTCATGGTCCATCCCGCCGAAATATCTGCCGGCAAGGCGCAGGGCTTTCTCCGGCCGCGGCGTCACGCAGTAGAGTGCCATGTTGGCCGGCGTGTAATATCTGTCGAGAAATTCCCGCGCCCTTGTTCCGTCGAGGCCGCGTACCGACTTCTCGCTGCCGAGGATATTGTGGGCCATTCCCGAGCCGGCGTATATGAGCTCGTCGAACTCGTCGAACACTGCGTCGGAAGGGCTGTCGTAATAAGAGCTTATCTCCTCCATCACGATATCGCGTTCTCGCAGGGTATCGGCTTCGGGAAATGAAGCATTCCTGACGAGGTCGGCGAGAAGTTCGAGGGCTCGTTCCTCATACCCGGCGGGAGCCACGGTATAGAGCATTGTCATCTCCTTGGTGGTATAGGCGTTTAGTTCGCCGCCAACGGCCTCCATTCTGTTGGAGATATGCCAGGCGCGCCGGTTGCGGGTACCCTTGAAGATGGTATGCTCGAGGAAATGGGCGAGACCGAAGGCGTCGGCGGGGTCGTCGCGGCTGCCGGCATCGACAGCAAGCCCGATGTATGACACCGGGCCTGCACTCTGCTCCGTCACTATACGGAGCCTGTTTCCTAATACCTCTACACTCACTTGCCGAGACGGGCTTTCTCTCGAGCTATGTATGCATCAATGCCCACACCGCTGCCCGGCTGGAACTGGGGATATTCGTCGGCAATCTGCTGGTAGCAGTCAAGAGCCATCTGGTATTTCTTCTGCACATCGTAGATGTTGGCCTCCTTGAGAAGTACTCGCGGCACGATCTGCGGGTTCTTGTCGGCCTTGCTTATGGCCTTGCCATAGCAGGAGATGGCCTCATCATACTTCTTGAGGTTGACGTAGCAATCGCCCTTGAGGATGATAGCGTTGGCCTCCAGCACGGGGTCGCCGCTGCTGAAACGGTCGAGGTATTCGATAGCCTCCTTATATTTTTTCTGGTTGTAGAACGATTCGGCGGCGCTGAGAGCGGCAAGTTTGCCGGCATCGTTGCCCTTGTTGGCGTCGGCCACCTTCTTGTACTGCACGGCAGCCAGAGAATCATTGCCCATAGCCGAAATCTCCACCTGGTTGTAGTCCTCGTATGCCTTGTTGGTTTTCGGGTTCTTGTAGATGAAGAGATAGCCTATCACGAAGGCCGCTACCACAGCCACACCTCCCAGTACCCAGAAGATGGTTTTCTTGTTCTCTGCGATTTTCTCGCTGGCAGACCTCAGGTTGGTATCGAGACTCTCTATTGCGTTCTGCTCTTCTTCTTTTTTGTTCTTATCGTTTGCCATTTCGGTGTTGTTTGTCAAATGAGTGGAAGTCGTCATGACCTCCATGTCGTGCCGTCCCGGAAGGAGTCCGGCACTTCAACGCGCAAAATTAATAAAAAACATCGTAAAACGCAAATCGGGCTATAAGAGCGCTCTAAGCGGGGAATTCCATCAGCGGCCGCCCGCTGTGGAGGCATCTGTTTTGGCGTCGGCGTTTACGAGCTTCCTGACACCCCGTTTCTGGCGTCCCCACTGCAGGTTATAGCTTATCGAGACATATGGCATACGCATGTCGAGACGCATATGCTGCTCATTGGTGTTCCATTTGCTGAGCATTTTGCTCCCCTGGTCATATTTCCCGAAAGGCATGATCATTCCTACGCCGAACTGCCAGTTTTTCCAGTTGTATGCCAGGTCGATTATCGACATATTCTCGCCCCAGCTAATCTTCTCTCCCCACAGGTCATGCTGAGCGCGCATGTACTGGCATGAGAGCACGAATCCCCAGTGCATCACGCGCAGGTTCACGTTGCCGCTCCAGTCGTTGTTGGTGAGCTCATATCCCGTGCCGCGCATCCTCTCCATGCGGAACTGCAGATACCCGCTGAGCGCCAGCCAGCTGGGCACAATATCTATCTGCGGGGCTATGAAGAACGACAGGTTCTGCAGTCCGCGGCTGTTCTCGTAGGAGGTCACCAGTCACTGGTCTTGCCACGACAATATGGGCGTTATGGCATCGGGGCTTGTAAAGGCGCGAATGCCGAAAGTGCCATTCACGCGCGGAAAACTGAAATTATACCGCAGGGTAAGCATATATGAGGTGGAAGTCTTCAGCGACGGGTTACCCACACGCCACTGGAATCCGTCGAGCTGCTGGGGTGTGGGATTGGTCTCCGCCAGCGACGGCGTCGACTGCCACGACTGGAAACTGAGACGGAACTGATGTTTTGGATTCACGGCGTATGTGAGGGTGGCCTGTGGACGGAGACTCCAGGACTGGCTCCCCTTCCCCGACTCGCGGAAGAAGAAGTCGGTGTACTGGGCGCCCACCCCGGCAGTGGCTGTCCATTTACCGAACCGGTGGAAATACTCGGCGAAGAAATATACCTTGTCCTGTCGCTGATGAAACACGGCGCCATCGAGATTGTCATACAGAGAGCGGTTGCGGTTGGTCGAATATGACACGCCGGCGGTCAGCCGCCCTTTGTTCCAGTTCTTGATATAGTCGGCTTCCAGAGCATATGCCTGGTTACGGTCATGGATATTGGTATGGATATCAGTGACGAAAGCTTCCGAACCGGGGTACTGCTCGATATAATCGGAGTATGAGCGCCCGGTATAATAGGAGGCGTCGAAGTCGACCACTATCATCTGACGTCGCGGCAGGTTCTGCTGGAAATAGAGGGCGAGCCGCGGCGTTGTACCCTTGTCGCCATGGCTGTCGGTGAGAAGAAGGTCGTCGGCGCCATTGCTGAACGACAGCAGTCCGTCGTAACGGAACAGGTCGGAGAATTTGTTGAACACACCGAAATGAACGTTCAAGACGGTGGTGTCGGGCTTTATATAGCTGTAGGCCGCCCACAACGTACCGAAAGAATTGTCGAGTCTGCCACCGCGGGATGTTTCGTTGCGCGTCACCGACGTGCCGTCGGGACGGGTGAATGTCTCCGTATATTCGCGGTGGGACTTGATGTTTTCTGTAAGCTTGAATGTGCCGTTGACCTCCCACTGGGAGCGGCCGTTATTGAATTTGGCGTCGGCCATATAGAAACCCCAGGCCTGGTTCAGAGCGGGACGAGCCTCGAGCTGCAGGGACCCGCCTACGTCTGGATTGGCGACTATCACGTTGAGCACATAGTTAGCACCGCCGTAACGCAGCCCGGGATTGTCGATCCATTCAACGCGCCTGACGGTCTCGGGGAGCAAGGCTCTCAGCTGGTCCACCGAAGCCTCGCGGCCATTGATGCGTATCTGCACCGACTGCCCGGCCGCCTGAATGCTTCCCAGCGCCTCGTTAACGGCCAACGTGGGTATCATCAGGTTGTTGAGCAGCTGCATACCGTTCTTAGAGGCGTCTACGGCACTCCTTGACGGATGATATACATCCATGTCGGCCTTGCGTATCACCTTGGGAGCCTCTATCACTATCTCCTGAAGGTCGTGAACGCCGGTGGAATCGGACGGCGTGGTCTGGCCATTGGCCGTTATACTGCCACACGCGATTATTATCGCTGCGGGGAAGGTCTTGTTCATTGTAAATACAGATTTCATATTACTTCTAATTACACTAACTCATCGTCGAGGCATTCCGTGACAGCCACCCGGTTCAGACCGGTGCCAATGCCTGGAAACGCATCGGGTTCGACAGTGCAAAGTTAGTGTGTGAAATCGGTTTTCGCCCACTAAACAGGCAACAAAATCTTCCAAATAACATAATCACAACACGCTGATATTCAGCATATTGAGATTATAAAAATCTAAATAAGTCCTTCAGGAATCCAAATGGCCCGACGAGGGATATAATTCGCTGTCGAGCAAAGCCACGATATCGCCGTTTTCGGGGTTGCCGAGCTTCTTGCGAATCACCGACTTGCGGGTATATATCGTGGCCGACGTCTGTTCTGTCAGCACGCCTGTCTCCTTGGTGGAGAATCCCGCCTTGAGCAACACTATGATCTGTTGCTCCTTGTCGTTGAAGAGTCCGGGATATCGTTGCACGAGACGTTGATGGAATCCGTCGTAAAGAGAGTCAATCATGGCATAGAACTGCGGCCAGTCGACAATCGACTCCAAGGCCCTGCCCTCCCGGCCCACAGAGGAAATCTTTCTGAGGGCGTCGCGGTTCTGCTGGCTGGGGGCAGCGGCAAACATCTTGAAAATGCCAAGCTGCCGGAGCAGGAGAGCCTTCAGGCGGTCGCCGTAGGAAGATACCGAGCCGGAGGCCTCGACTCTCTGCGCTTCCTTGAGCATGAGGGCCAATGTCTCGGCACGCTCTTCGGCCTCCATGACGCGCTGCCGGCGCCGGCGCATTATGACATACGCCGCCACTCCCCCTGCCGCCACCAGGAAAGCTATGCCCATGACCAGCAGCCATAACCTCTGGCGCTGCAGTTTCAGCTCATAATTGTCGTCGTTGAGTTCGATCACATTCTCCATGGCCGTCTGCCGGTCATACTGCGAGTGCCAGTAACTGCGGTGCAGAGTTTTCACTACCCTCCACATCATCTCCGACGGCAACCGTCCTGTCTCCCTGTATTGTATGGCCGCTTTCAGAATACCTATGAATGCATAGACTTCAAAAACCGATTTCGTGGCTTCATGGTTGATGCTGTCAAGCAAAGCCTTGGCAGTGTGCATGTCGCCGCTGTTGGCATAGAACTCCGCCTTAGACACATCCACATTCACCTCCTCCACTATATCTATCGAATCATTGCCACTGTAAACGGAGTCGAGCACGGCTATTGCCTTCCGCGATTGACCGGCACCGTCAAGGATATCAGCATATTCGCAATAAAACTCCTTTGCCACCTCCGGCGGACATTTCGCCACCACACCACTGGCAATCAGGCTGTCGCACACGATCAAAGCAGCCTGCGCCCTACCAC
>CABUTY010000071.1 GCA_902494595.1 uncultured Porphyromonadaceae bacterium
ACGGCGGCAGGGTGGGCAGCAGCCGTTAAAATCAGGGCTGCTATTAGCCTAAGCTTCTTCATCAAGGAAATCAAATAATGAAGGCTGCCGCTTCGCTTTCTCGGTTTGCTCTGGCCCTGCCTGCTCTTCTGCTTGCTCTGGGCCTGCCTCCGGGTCGGCTTGCTCTCCTGCCTCCGACTCGGCCTGCGCTCCTGCCTCCGGCTCCGCTTTCTCTCCTGCCTCCGGCTCGGCCTGCGCTTCTGCCTTCTCTCCTTCTGCGGCTTCGGCTTCCGGCTCCGGATGTGGCTCCGGCTCCGGATGTGGCAGCTCCTCAACCGAGGCTATCGCCGATAGGGAGAGGCGCTTACCTTTGGCCTTGAAGCTCTTGATGCTGATGAAGTCGGAGGCATCGACAATCGTGTCGGGGCGGTCGGAATCTTCGTAATGCATGATGAGTTGCGGCGCCGGCGTGTCGGTGAGGAAGATGATGCGGCTTTCCGGCTCGCTGCCGACAAACCGCTGCGGCTTTGCCGTAGCCTCGAATGTGAAGCGCTTCAGATAAGGTGCTCCAAGCGCCGAATCATAAAGAACCAATGTCCATACCTTCCCCGCGTCGAATTTCTCGATGCGAAGGATATTGTCTTCGTAATGGTTGCTGTCGGAATAGGAGGAGGTGAAATACTCGCCGTTATTCTGAATAATCAGCACCTTGTCGTCGCCCTTGAAAATACCGAGGCTTTCGCCACGGCGGTCATAGTTGAGGCGGATCACGTCGTGGTCGAACCATACCTCGCGACCCCCGAGCGTGCTGGTACCCTTCTTCTCGAGGGTGATGGACTTCACCTTGAACTTGGTTACCAGATTTCCCAATGACTCCTTACCCTTGATGAGCAGGTCGGCGAAATTGACGATAACCTCGGTATTTCTTGGCCGACGACCGCCCGGCTCCACCGGTTCGTCGACAAGCGACACCTTCACGGTCTCCGCCTCGCCGTTGGGATTGGCCGTGATCCATTCCACGCGGCTTCCCGGCAACCCCTTTGTCACATCATATTCCTTATCGCGGGTAAGGCCCGTAACAAAGAAGCGCTTCATATACGTGTTGCCACCCTTGCCGTTGCGATAAATCACATTGTAGATGGTGCGCCGGTCATTCTTCTTGAAAAGGCCTATGTGTATCACCTTCTTGCCGATATAAAGCTTGTCGGCCACCTTTACAGTCTTATACTTGCCGTCGCGGTAGAAGATGATTATGTCGTCGAGGTCTGAGCAGTTGAAGAGGAACTCACCCTCCTTGAGGCCGGTACCTACGAAACCGCCTTCGGCGTCATAATTGAGGCGGCGGTTAGCCTCGGCGACTTTAGCTGCCTCGATGCTGTCGAAACCGCGGACGGTGGTGCGTCGCGGGAAACGGGCGCCATACTTCTCCTTCAGATGGAGGTACCAGTGCTCCGTGGTCTCGTCGATGAATTCTATATCATGCCTTAGCCTGTCGGCTTCGGCTGCGAGCTGGGCAATCTTCTCCTCGGCCTTGTCGAGGTTGAACTTAAGAATCCTTCCCATGCGTATCTCCCAGAGACGTAGGAGGTCGTCGCGCAGAATCTCTCTTACAAAAGAGGGCTTGAAAGGCTCCATAAGCGCATCCACACGAGCTATCGCAGCCTCCATGTCGAGAGCCTGCTCCACAGCCTTGTCCTTGTACATACGCTCGCTGATGAAAATCTTCTCCAGGGAAGCGGCCATCTGCTGCTCGAGCGTCTCGGAGAGTTTGAGTTCCAGCTCCTTGCGGAGGATATCGCGGGTGCGGTGTACGGAATCGCGCAACAGCTCCGTGACCGACAGGAACTCGGGACGGTTGTCGCGGATTACGCAGCAGTTGGGACTTACCGACACCTCGCAGTCGGTAAAAGCATATAGGGCGTCGATGGTCTTGTCGCTGCTGACGCCGGGCTGCAGATGCACCACGATACGCGCCTCACGCGCCGTGTTGTCGTCGACCTTCCGCACCTTGATCTTCCCTTTCTCCATGGCCGAGAGTATGGAGCTGATGAGCGTCGAGGTGGTTTTGCCGTAAGGGAGTTCGGTGATGACGAGCGTCTTCTGGTCGATTTTCTCGATTTTGGCCCTGACCTTGACCTGGCCGCCGCGGGCGCCGTCGTTGTAGCGCGACGCATCCATGAGGCCGCCCGTCTGGAAGTCGGGCAGCAGACGGAAGGGTCTGTCGTGCAGCACGTCGATGGCCGCGTCGATAATCTCGTTGAAATTATGCGGCAGAATCTTGGAGCTGAGACCCACGGCGATACCCTCCACACCCTGCGCGAGCAGAAGAGGAAATTTCATGGGTAAGGTTACGGGCTCTTTCTTGCGGCCGTCATAGCTGAGGGTCCACTCGGTGATTTTCGGGGAGAATGCGGCTTCCGTGGCCAGTTCGGAGAGGCGCGCCTCGATGTAACGAGGTGCGGCGGCCGAGTCGCCGGTGAGGATGTTGCCCCAGTTACCCTGGGTGTCGATGAGGAGGTCTTTCTGGCCGAGCTGCACGAGGGCGTCGCCGATGCTGGCGTCGCCATGGGGATGGTACTGCATGGTGTTGCCCACGATGTTGGCCACCTTATTGAAGCGGCCGTCGTCGATGGTCTGCATGGCATGGAGGATACGCCGCTGCACCGGCTTAAGCCCATCCTCGATATGCGGCACCGCCCGCTCCAGAATCACATAGCTGGCATACTCCAGATACCACTCCCGGAACATCCCGGCAAGAACCGTCTTTCGCTGTGTAGGTATATCGTTATGTTGTTCTTTGTCCATTATGATACAAAAATAGTGAAAAATGTCAAGATTTCAAAAATGGACTTGGAAAAGTTGGGCAATGGTATTAAATTTGCATAAGAAAGCAATAGCAAAGCCGTGACATCCATAGGAAACGAGAGAGAGGACGGGAAGCGCCGCATAAGCGTGTTTGACTTCGACGGGACGCTGACGCGTCGCGACACGCTGTTGCTGTTCGCGCGCCACGCCCTCGGGCGACATGCCGCGCATCTCGCCATCCTGCGCACCTTGCCCCACATCCTGGCCTGGAAGTTAGGACTCATTACCAATTCGAAAGCCAAGGAGAAACTTTTCGGCCATATGTTCGGCGGTATGCCGTATGCGGATTTCAAGGCCTATGGAGAGAGCTTCGCCGATATTGTGGACCGAAACATGCGGAAGCAGGGTTGCGGGGCGCTGGAGATGGCCATCATGCGGGGCGAGGAGACGGTAATCGACTCGGCGAGCGTTGAGGAATGGATACTGCCGTGGGCACGTAGGCACGGGGTGTCGCGGGTGCTGGCCACACGCCCCGAAGTAGCCGACGGACGGCTGACAGGCCGCTTCGCCACTCCCAACTGCGTAGGAGCGGAGAAGGTGAACCGTCTGCGCCGTATCATCGCCGACAGCGACAGCGTATATATCAGCGCCTATGGCGACAGCGGCGGCGACGCCCAGCTCCTCGAATATGCCGACGAACCCCACCTGCTCAAACGCCGCCCGCGCAAGGACATACGCGTGGCGATATGGTTTCTGGCCGTGACGCTGCTGCTGGCGATAGCCGCGATGACTGCCTGGAACAAGTACATCACCTCGCCGCCATACGTAGACCCGACACGCTTCCCCGTCAGGGGCATCGACGTGTCGGCGCACAACGGCATGATGAACCTTGACGCCGCCGCCGAGGCCGGCATAGAATTCATCTTTCTGAAAGCCACGGAGGGCACAGACTTCCGCGACCCCAACTTCGCCCTCAATTACCTCAAGGCAGGCCATGCCGGCATGAAGAGGGGCGCCTACCACTTCTTCCGCTTCGACAGCGACGGCACCTCCCAGGCCCAGAATCTGCTTAAGGCACTCCGGGGACGTCCCCTCGAGTTAGGCATAGCCATCGACGTGGAAGACCACGGCAACCCCTCCGGCATCCCCTTCGACTCCATAACGACACGCCTCCAGGACATGACCGATTACCTCAACCTGAAAGGATACCGCGTGACCTTCTACTCCAACGAGGCCGGCTACAGCAAGTACATCTACCCTGCGTTCCGAGGTTTTCCGATATGGATATGCTCCTTCAGCGAAGACACGGCATCGGAACCCTTCACCTACTGGCAGTACAACCACCGCGGACAGGTGCCCGGCATCATCGGCGACGTGGATCTCAACGTTTTCGGCGGCGACCGGGAAGCCTGGCAGAACCATCTCCGCGAAACAGCAAAATAAACGCCTGTCATTTATCGTTTAGTGATAGGAGAAATGGCGCCTTCCCGTCAGGACAGACATACAAAACGCCATTGACAAACCATACTGATGAAACAAGCAGCCAATACAAAGACCATCATAAGGCTCGTCGCTGTCATGGCGGCGATAATGCTATATCCGGCGGTGCTGAGGGCATTGCCGCTAAAACATTACGCAGAACATTCGGTGCTGTCGGAAGGGCGTTGGGCCACGGTGACCTGCACGGAGGAGGGTATGCACATCGTCACTGACGCGGTGCTCCGCAATCTGGGCTTCAGCGACCCGTCGAAGGTTCGCGTCTACGGCACAGGGGGCGCTCCGGTATCCGAAGGCCTCACCCTCGACATGGCCGACGACCTCACCCTGCAACCCTCCGTAAAAACCGACAAGGGTATAGCCTTCTATGCACATGGCAACGTGACATGGAATTTAACCGGCGCCAACAACACCCCCACCCATCAGCAGCATGCCTACAGCGAGGATATCGTATATTTCCTGAGCGACAGGGATACAGGCCTGACGGTACCCGAGACCGACATGAGCGGCGCGGGCACCGGCAACCGCATCACCACCTTTCAGGCCGCGCTGCTCCATGAGGATGAGCGCGAGCATTACGGCGAGTCGGGAAGGATATATGTTGGCGAGGACTTCCGAGCCACCAAGAGCCGCAGCTTCAAGTTCAAGCTCCCCGGCAAGACCGACGACAACGTGACCATAGAGACGCGCTTCGCCGCCAAGACGGTAGGGGGCGGATCAGCCATCCGTCTGAAAGCCAACGGCACCTCCCTTCCCCGCCTCTACAGCGACTCCCTCAGCTCCACGAACAATAACAACTACGGCCTCTTCGGCATGTCGACGCGCACCGTGCCCGTGAGCGGCAACGACCTCGACCTAAACATAGAATACAATTACAACGGCGTGCTCTACCTGGCATGTCTCGACTACATACGGGTGTTCTACACGCGCGATATGGTTCTCGACAAGGAGCTGCTGATACGAGGCAAGTTCGGCAGAGACGATGTGCTGGAGATCGCTGGGTGCAGCGCCGGCACGCAGATATGGGACGTGACCAACCCCGGGCGCCCCTCCATCGTGAAATACCGTCTCGAAGGCAACAAGGCCCTGCTGGCCTCGCCCCACAACGACTACCGCGAATATGTGGTGTTCAACCCCGGGGATGTCACGGCAGCAGCCAAGGGAGGCCGCAAGGTAGCCAACCAGGACCTGCACGCCATGGAAGCCCCCGACATGCTGATAATCACGCCGCATGATTACCGCGATGCCGCCAACATGATAGCCGACATGCATATCAAGGATGACGGCATGACCGTAACGGTGCTCGAACCGCAGGAAATATACAACGAGTTTTCGGGCGGCAAGAAGGATGTGAGCGCCTTCCGCAAGCTGCTGAAGATGTGGCACGACCGCAGCAACGGCCGCACCCAGTTCTGCCTGCTCATGGGCAAGCCCACCTTCGACAACAAGCTCAAGGGCGACATACGCAACGCGGGCTACGACCCCCTGCCCATATGGCAGTCGCCCGAAGGCAACAACGAGACCTCCTCCTATTCCAACGACGACTATATAGGCATGCTCCGCGACGTGGAGGCCGAGAATTTCTACCTCTACCGCGAGGATATCCATGTGGCCGTGGGACGCATACCAGTCACGAGCGCCACCGAGGCCATGGCCATGGCCAAGAAAATCGTGAACCACAGCCGCAATGCCGACTTGGGGTCGTGGCGCAACAAGATCATGATTATCGCCGACGACGGCGACTCCAGCGCCCATTTCAACCAGGCCCAGGACTGCTACAACAGCTACCGTCGTCACGGCAACGGCGACGACTACCTCTACGACCGCGTGTACCTCGACTCGTACACTCTGGTGAACTCCGCCACCGGCAAGAGCTATCCCGCCGCCACGGAAAGGATGATGTCGAACTACAACAGCGGCGTGATTTTCACCAACTACATAGGCCATGCGTCGGCCACCTCCTGGGGTCATGAGAATCTGTTCACATGGCAGCAGATCCAGAACATGACCAACAAGAACCTGACGTTCATCTACGCGGCGACATGCCGCTTCCTGCCATGGGATGAGGCCGGAAAGTCGGGCGGCGAGGTGCTGATGCTCAATCCCGACGCGGGCGTCTGCGGAATGATAGCCGCGACACGTACCGTATACATCGACTCCAACGGCCCCCTCAACCGCTACACCTGCGACGAGATGTTCAAGCTCGGCGAGGATGGCCGTCCGCGTCCCTTGGGTCTCATATACCGCGACGGCAAGAACAGCTACGCCAACGACGGCAACAAGCTCCGCTATGCCTTCATGGGCGACCCGGCGATGCGCATCAACAACATCAAATACCGGGTGAGCATCGACAAAATCAACGACATAAGCCTCCGTGACTCGCTGCCCGAGGTGCCGGGCGGGTCGGTGATGCGCGTATCGGGAGAGCTCCTCGACCCCGACGGCAACCCCTTCGACTTCAACGGCGACCTCTTCCTGCAGCT
>CABUTY010000072.1 GCA_902494595.1 uncultured Porphyromonadaceae bacterium
CCTCGCCCGGCGTATAGGAGAGCCAGTCGACCAGAGCATCGCGCAGACGTCTCCGACTTTGTTCATACAGCTCTGACTCTCCCGTCTCCTTGGCGAATGTCATGTTCAGAGCCATCTGTGTAAGGTCCTTGCCACCCCAATATGTATCGCCCTTGAACCCGGCGCGGTCGGCATACTGTCTTATAAGGCGCGTCATCACTTCGGGATTGTAGTCAGAAACCTTGTCGGGGCATGGCGCCGCATAATACGGCAGCATGCCGGAAAACCGGAAAGAATATCCGAACTCTCCCGTCCCGCTTGAGGCAAGCCTCATCTTTCCACGCGGCGTGATATAATCGTGGCCGGTAAAATGAAGGTCCTGGCTGTCGGTATGCTTGTATACGTGAGGGAGGAAACCTTGCAGCACCGGAGCGTCGGCCTCCGCATCGCGTAGATTCACCGCCGACACCTTCCAGCGAGTGGAAAGCCGCGACGCTTGCTCGTCGTAGCTCCATTCCACACGGCTGTCGCGCGGCACAGAGGCAGCATATGGCTCAAAGGCGTCAAGGTCGTCGCGTGAAAGTAGCAATGCCACGCTTACCCATGAGGCTCCGTCGATGCGCAGCTTACCTGACTGCTGATGCGGGACAGCATCCGTCGGGAAATATATTCCGTACAGATCGTCGCCAATGGCCACACCCAGGCGTCCCTCGCCGGCACCGAACAGAGTATAACTGTCGGAGAAAGAGAATTGCGGCGTCAAAGCTCCATATTCCAGCCATGTGAAGGGCGAGCCATGCAGCATGGTCACGGTTATGGCCCCGGCACCCTTTTCATCGGGGAGTATCATCTCCACATCCCAGTCGTGCCAGCCGAGCGCTTTCGCCGACTCCGCCCGATAGTCGACAGCCCCGGCTTCCACGCTGCTGCGTGCCTTGACCTCTTCGCCATTATCCTGCCAGTAGGAAGGATAATGTATAGTAACACCCCTTTCGCCGGTATAGAGCATGGCGGGAAGACTCCATAACGCGCCCGAATAACGACTGACCATAAGGTCGGTCCACCAGTCGTTGGTAGGGAGAGCCACCCGTGGCGCCTCTTCGGCAAGATAGAGCGGCATCGTCTCCACATATCCGGCCTCGAAGCCCTGATGTTCGGCTGTGGTGGACTTATAGGCCGGAGGGGCCGACGCATAGCTCCCGCGACCAAGCTTTACAGGCGTCGAAGCATATAGGCTTTCGCCTGCAATCAGGCAGAGCATACATGCCGCCGACGCCAGTTGTTTACATATGCTGTAGTTCATGTAGGATTTCAGTTATAAGACGGGTCCCGCCCTCGCAGACGAGACCCATCAGGCTGTTATTATGTTTATCTATTTTTGCAGGGATGATTATTTTACCATCACTTTGCGGCCGTCGATGATGTACATGCCGACGGGAAGATTCCGGGTGGCATCCTTGGCGGCAACATTGCGGCGCACCACGATGCCCGACATGGAGAAGACATCCACATTTTTCGTCTCCTCATCCTGCACATCCATTATACCCGTAGGAACAGAAAGGATGGTGCCGTAGAATTTGGCGGAACGGAGCTTGACGCCCCAGCCCTCATTGAGAGCCGCCGAGGGGGATATGCGTACCACACGGGGATTGGAATGGCTTGCGCCCTGCATGTCGGCAGGCTGTGCCATAGGACTCGACATATAACCCTTGTCGCGGTTGCCGTTCAGCTGAATCCTCTCTGCAGGATTAGCCTCCGTACGTTCATTGTTATAGATATAGACCGGCTGGGCATACTGTTGATAAACATCCTCTACGGTCTCGCCTATGTATACCTTGTAGGCAGTAGGAGCGGCGGTCTCCCAATGAAGCTCCATAAACGACGGATCCCATGAGAACTCAATAATGAACACGGCGTCATCATAGGTATATTCTGCATCGTCGGGATTCACCTTGCGGCAGAGGTTGAAGGCATCCGAGCCGTCGTTCCAGAGCTGATGGTCCTGGCCCTCCACCCTGACGAGATTGTCGCGACGGTTGCCGCGCCATACCTCGACGGAGTCGCCCTTCTCATCGGGATAACCGATACGCAGCTTATCATAGGTGTCGATATCCCATTCGGGATATACATTGACGATAAGCGTCTCCATCATGTCGCCGGCGCCGGCGGTAAAGGTATAAGTTCCCTCCTTATTGAAGGCTACCGGCGCTGTGATGTCCACAGGGGCGCCGTCCATCGTCACCTCCATATCCATCGGCATTCCGAACTGGTCATAGCCCGAGGCCTTGATCTGCGACGACTCGCCTACGAAGAGAGCGGTACCCTTTGACGACAGAAGCTCGATGTTGGAGAGGACCGATTTCTCGCTACGCTCGCCATAGGCACGCAACTCGAAGAGGTTGAGGCCGTAGCCTGTGGCGTTTTCGTGCGTGTTGACCTTGAGATAGCGCACTTCCCGGAGATCCTTGCCATAGCAGCGATCCTCACGTGCGGCCTGCTCGGCAGGTATATCTATACTGTAAGCGGGCGTGTAATTCTCGCCATCGGCGCTGACAAGTATATCATAGCGGTTGGAATTGGCTCCCTCCCATGAGAGTGTGATCATCTCTACATCATATTTTATACCGAAATCAATTACGAGATTGTGCTCATGCTCCCCTTTGGGCTCATTGTCGCCATACCCTTCGCGGCCGGCTACCCATGAAGAGACACCATTGCCCGTTTCCGAGCCGTCGATGGCTCCATTACCCCTGTCGGCTCCCTCGGCATTCTTCGCATCCGACGTGGCAGTCATCTTCTTGCCGTCGATAAAATAACGGTCGTGGGATGTTGCCACCGTGATTTCCTTCTCGGCGCTCACCGTGCCGCATGTGGCTTTAATCATGCCCTTGCCTGTCTTTGTGGCAGTGAACACGCCGCCGGCATATGTGCCGCAGTTCCCTTCCACTTCGATATTTACGGTTTCGTCCATGACGCCGCCAAACTGGTCGTAGACCTTTGCCGTGACATTGGAGGTCTCTCCCACAAACAGACCGTCGGCACTCAGTTCCACTTCCACCTTGCTGACTTCGGCAGCCTGGGTGTTCTCACCGTCGACCATGAACTCGTAGAAGCTCATGCCCCACACCTGACTCTGCAGACATTCCATCTTCACATAGCGGGCTTCCTTGCTGACCGGCAGCTCATAGGTGTCGGTGTACCTGTTGGCATTGGAGAGCATACGGTCAATCTCCACAAGCTCTTCCCATACCGGTTGCTCCACGCCGTCAACAGTCTCCGTGACGGTGGCCGTGTAATACTTGTAATGGTTGGCATAGGCATTATCCCAGATTACGCCGATGGCGCCTACACGGTAAGTGTTCCCAAGGTCCACCCAGTATGAAACGCCTGAGGTTATGTTGTCACCGGTTTCCCAACGGGTGTCGTCGCGGCCGTCAATCGAGAGATAAGCCTTCTCGTTGTTGTGGCTGGAGAAAGCCTGCACACCCTTGTTGAGACATACGTTGTTGGCTTTCGACCAGTCATATTCGGCTGAGAAAGAGGCTGTGGCCATCAGCAGTTTGTCGCCGCATTTCGCTGTAGCCGTGACATTGTACACACCGGCCTTTGCCGACGACACTTCATAGACACCGTTCCCCCTGTCGGTTATGACAGCACCCTCATCGGCAACGACCTTGATATCCTTGAGATTCTCAAGGCTCACCGATTCGCCTGTCACGTTATAGGCGGTGAGCACCATCTCGCCCTTCTGACCCACGACAGCCTTGGCATTTGACAGGCTGATGCCGTTGACCGTGTTACGCTCGTCGGCACTGATATTGGCGATACTCAGCTCATCGCAACGTATGCCGTAGGTGTTGCCGAGATTATTGTTGCGGTCGGCATACACGAGGATATATTGTCCCTTGAAAGTGCCGGTAAAGCTGTCATACCCCTTGGCATTGCCGTGAGTACCCTTCACGTCGGCAGTCTGCGCGGCAAGCCAGGCAGCGTCAAGCTTGTTGCCTTCCACAGTGCTCTCATCTGCCAGAGTATAAGTGCCGACACTGTACTGCGGCTGCGTCTCCAGCACATATATGCTGTACTCCGCGGGTGCAGCTCCGTCCCAGTTGATTTCTATGTCGGTGAAGTCTCGGCTTGAACCCAGGTCTACAAAAAACCACTGGTTATCGAGTTTGGCCGCCTGCCAGCCAGCTCCCGTGGCGTCGCCGTCAACTATCCTTGCGGCCGTCGTCGCATTCGTGGAGACTACTACCGTCTTGTCCTTGGCAAGATTGTCGACGGTGCTCCAGTTGATGGCGGCTGTCGCCGTGACACACGCTGCAACCAACGTCTCCATATAAAGTTTCTTCTTCATTGTTATTGTATTATTATTTTCTTTGTTGAATTGTCAGGATATCTTACCACATACAGGCCTGCAGGAAGCGAGCCGGCAATCTCCGACAGTGACTGTGCCGATGCGACACATCTTCCGGCCACATCGTAAAGAGTCAGACACCCCGTGGCGTCACCGGCGATTTCCTCTATTCCGGCCCCTTTTTTGAGCAACAAGGTGGAGAAATGCATTCCGCTGGGCCGCGTCTCGAAATCCTTGACCCTGATTGTCTGCTTCCCTGCCTCGAGAGCGATGGCGAAGGATTCGGTGGTATATATGTCGTCGCTTCCGGAGAGGGTCAGCTTCCTAGGCGCGGCCAGCACCTTTGACTCGTTTCCTTCGCTGTCGACGGCCACGATGCCTATCTCAGGGTCGAAACGCATTGGCTCTCCTTGGCCGCTGACCGTGATTTCAAGAGTATAGTCGCCGGCCGCATCTACGTCAAACTGATAGTCGGCATAGGCGCCGGCGTTGAAGGTCACGAACTCTATGGGTCGCGGACATGCCGGATTGTTACCCTTGCCGAGGAGGCCTTTGGCTCGACATATATATTCGGAAGCCGCCAGCGGAGTTCCCACGGCATTGTAGCGGTTCTTGTCGAAATCGCTCATGTAGACGTACACCCATCCCTGCTGCGACAGCGTGGACACCTCGGTCTCTCCGTTGGGCTGACGTTCGAGCAGACCGTAGCGCGGTCCCGTCTGGTTACCCGCTCCGTCATACTGGCCGATAGCCTTGAACCATGCGTAACGGTGAATCCAGGGAGTGGTCTCCAGCCATTCCACAGTCTCCATCATAGAGGATATCTGTGTATCCTGCGACACTCCCGAGTTGGGGTCGCCCTCGTTGGGCCAATAGCAGAACTCGGTGACCCATACCTCCTTGCCATACCTCTCATGGAATCGGGTGGCGAGGTCTACCATCACTCCCAGACCGCCGTAATTGTGTATGGCGGTATAGTCGAAGGCATCGAGACCCACTATTGCCACAAACTCATCCATCCATTTGACAGGATTCTGATAAGGGGCGTCAGGGGAGTAATTGAGTGCAGGAGCCACAAGTTTCAGACCCAGTTCGTCGGCAAGAGCCTTGACAGCCCTCCAGTCGTCGGCCGCCTGTGCCGGCGTCATATTCGACTGCTTGACGAAATTAGGCTCGTTAAAGCCCAGCAGATATTTTGTGGCCGGATGCGCCCGGCAATACTCGCGGATCTTGTCGGCATCATAACGGGCGTTCCAGCACATCGGCACGAACTCATAGCCCGTGAAGTCGATGACCTGGTTCTTGTAACCGTTCTTGGGAGTGTTGCCCCAGGAATAATACCAGCTCACCCCCTCTTCAAGGGCTTTCAGCTGGCAACCCAGTGCGAAACTGTTCTCACCCACGCCGCGTTTCAGGCTTCTTGCACCTGCCGGCATCACTGCCGACAGGACAAGAGCCATCACAACAACACTATTTTTTAAAACAACCTTAATATATCGGTTCATGATAAAATGGTTTTAACGTTCAGCAGTGCTTTCGTCCACTATAGAGAAAGAGACAGGGGTACCGTCGGCGGCATTCTGCGCCACCCATACGTTGAATTCTCCCGGCTCCACTATTTCATTGGCGTCGGCGTCATGGAAAGCGAGAGCGTGCGCCGGCAAGCGGAATGTCACGGTCCTTGTCTCGCCGGGCTGCAGCTCCACCTTCTCGAAGTCCTTCAGTTCCCTGACAGGTCGTACCAGCGAGCCCACGAGGTCGCGGACATACAGCTGAGCCACAGTCTTGCCGGCCACGCTACCCGTGTTTGTGATGTCGCAGCTGACCATGATTTCGCCCGAAGGGGATATCTGTGTCCGTGACAGTCTCGGCTCCGAATAGCTGAAGTCGGTATAGCTGAGTCCATAGCCGAAGGGGAAGAGAGGCCCGTCGCCGGCATCAAGATAAAAGGAGGTGCATCCCGTGGAAGTCTGTCCCGCCTCAAGCGGTATATCGTCGATAAGAGTCATCTCCTCGGCAGGCCGTCCTGTGTTTTTATGATTGTAGTAGAGAGGGAGCTGTCCCGCCATTTTAGGGAAAGAGACAGGCAGATGCCCAGATGGATTCACCTTTCCTGCCATTATATTTGCAATTGCGGGGCCACCCATAGTGCCGGGATGGAAATTGAAGAGGAGGGCATCCACATTCGCCGCCACATTGCCGAGGGTTAGAGGACGGCCGGCCATGATTACGCACACCACCGGCAGCCCAGCCTGGCGAAGGGCCTTCAGATACTCTTCCTGAGCCCCCGGCAGGGAAATGTCGGCGCGACAGTGCGCCTCTCCCGAGAGCACGGCCTCCTCGCCACCGGCGAAGACCACCACATCACATTCCGCGGCCTTGCGGCAGGCCTCTGCGA
>CABUTY010000073.1 GCA_902494595.1 uncultured Porphyromonadaceae bacterium
ACCGATGGCAAACAGATTAGTTGAGATAATACCGCACCAGGCCGAGCGTCTGGGAAACAAGGAAGCCTACCGCTTCTGCTGGAAGAAAGATGGTGAATGGCTGTCGACAAGCTGGCAAGAGTTCGCCCTGCAGGTAGAGATTGCCGGAAAAGCCCTGGCTGCCTTAGGCCTCGACGAGAAAGATACCGTGGCCGTCTGCTCCCCCAACACCCCTCAGATTCTGATTACCGAGTTCGGCGCTTTCCGCAACCGCATCGCCGTGATTCCGATATACGCCTCCTCCGTTCAGTCGCAGTTCGACTTCATAGTCCGCGACGGCGGCGCCAAAGTGCTCTTCGTCGGCGACAAGCATCAGTACCCGATGGCTTACCGCTACTGGAAAGAGCATCCCGGTCAGATCTGCCGCATAGTGGTTTACAAGAACGCCGAACTGACGCTGCAGCCCGATGATACCGTGACCATCTTCTGGGACGACTTCGTGCGTCTGGGCATGCAGGCCGGTACCGATGTGGATGAAAAGGTCCGGGGCCGCATCGACCGTGGTCTCCCCGACGATATGGCCACGCTTATATATACTTCCGGTACCACCGGCGAACCCAAGGGTGTCATGATATCCCACCGCAATTATGACGAATGCATCGCCAAACACCTGAAGCTACTGCGTGGAATCAACGACCATGACCTCTCGATGGCTTTCCTCCCCATGAGCCATATCCTCGAGAAGGCTTGGTGCTTCTTCTGCATATCGCGCGGCGTGGCCATTGCCGTCAACTATGACCCCCGCCTTATCCAGGACACCATCCACGACGTGCACCCCAACCTGATGTGCTGCGTGCCCCGTTTCTGGGAGAAGGTATATGCCGGCGTCAAGGAGAAAATCGCCGAAATGTCGCCGTTGAGCCGTCTGATGGTCAGGCGCTCGATTCATGTGGGCAAACGCCGCAACTGCCATTACAGGCGTCTCGGTCTCCCGGCTCCATGGCTCCTCGAAAAGGAATACCGTTTCTGGGACCGCAAGATATTCTCCCGGCTGAAGAAAGCCATAGGCATTCCCGACCCCAACTTCTTCCCGACGGCCGGCGCTCCCCTCTCCGACAAGATCTGCGAGTTCATGCGTGCCGTGGGCATTGACATAATAATCGGCTACGGTCTCAGCGAGACTACGGCCACCGTGACATGCTTCCCCGACACCGGATGGGAGCTGGGCACTGTCGGCGTGCCGCTCCCCGGCATAAAGGTACGCATCGACGACAACGGCGAGATTCTCGTCAAGGGAGGCACCGTCACCCCCGGATATTACAACAATCCCGACGCCAATGCAGCCGCCTTCACCGACGACGGTTATTTCCGCACCGGCGACGCCGGCCATTTCACCCCCTCCGGCGCACTCGTGCTCACCGAACGCGTCAAGGACCTCTTCAAGACCTCCAACGGCAAATACATCGCCCCGCAGATGATGGAGTCCAGACTCGCCGAAAACAAGTACATCGACGAAGTGGCCGTAATCGGCGACCAGCGTAAATTCGTGACCGCCCTTGTGGTGCCTAACCTTTCACATCTGCGCAGATGGGCCAACGACAAAGGCATCGATACCGACGACACCATTGCCCTCGTGGCTAATCCAAAGGTGGTGGACTTCATTATGAGCCAGATCCAGAACTACCAGAAAGACATCGCCGACTTCGAGAAAATAAAGCGTATCACACTGCTGCCACACCATTTCTCCATCATGAACGGCGAAGTCACCAACACCATGAAGGTTCGCCGCCCCATCGTGGCCCGCAACTACGCCGACATCATCGAGAAAATGTACGAATAGCAGGTTGGGTTTATTTCTTTTCCCAGTGATTTGGAGAGCCGGAACAATTTATGTAAATTTGCAGTGTCACTGCAAATTTACATAAAACACTATGGATGACCTCTACATTCCTCGTGCCATGACAGCCTCGATCATAGAGGCTGCAAGGTATTTTCCGGTAATAACTCTGACAGGTCCTCGCCAGTCGGGCAAGTCGACTTTGCTCCGCCATATTTATCCCCAGATTCCTTATTATTCCATGGAGGACCCCGATATTAGGTTGTCGGTCAAGGATGACCCGAGGGGATTCCTGTCACAATTTCATGAGGGTGTTATAATTGACGAGGTGCAGAATGTTCCGGAGCTGCTGTCATATATTCAAGGGATAGTGGATCTTGAGCCCGAACGCAGGTTTTATATTACAGGTAGCTCTCATTTCTCATTATTGCAGTCAGTCAGCCAGTCGCTGGCCGGCCGCTCGGCAGTCTTCGAATTATTGCCATTGTCGCTGTCGGAGATTCCTCCGGCCGAAAGGGATATCGCTACTGCCGACATTATATACAAAGGATTTTACCCGGCATTGTGGAGCGGGAAAAACATACCGAGACTCCTTTTCCCAAACTATGTGAAGACTTATCTTGAGAGAGATGTCCGCGACCTGCTTGCCGTCAGGAATCTTGATTTGTTCCAACGGTTCATAAGGCTTTGCGCCGCCCGTATAGGAAGCATATTCAAAGCTTCGGAACTGTCAAACGAATTAGGCGTTGCGGTGAATACCGTAAACTCATGGGTATCGGTACTTCAGGCATCTTACCTTATTTATCTCCTGCCGCCGTTTTATGCCAACACTCGTAAACGCCTTACCAAAAGTCCTAAAATCTATTTTACCGATTGTGGATTGGCATCCTATCTGCTTGACATTGATTCGCCGCAGACCCTCGACCGCGACAAGATGCGCGGCCACCTGTTTGAGAACATGGTGGTGACGGATTTCCTTAAAAATGCATATAATGCCGGACATAACGGAGGATTATATTTTTATAGAGATTCCAATGGAAACGAGGTGGATTTATTGGTGAAAAACGGCTCCGGATATGATTGCCATGAAATCAAATCCTCGGCGACTTTTCACCCCGACTTTACGAAAGGATTGAAAAGCTTTGAGAAAGCCTTTCCGGAATTGACAAACGACAAGACCGTGATTTATTCCGGCAACACGATGCCCGAGTTCGATGGCATCTCAATAAAAAATTACCGGCATGCCCTTCCGGGCGACATCGGCGGATAATGCTATGAACGCGTTCCTTAAAATTATTGTAAGCCTGATTATGCTGACGGCATGTGCGGCAGGATGCGGCAAGAGCGACAACACGCCGGGCGATACACACACGCAGTTGTCCATTCTGAAAGAACAGGGACTCGACGCGTTGCGGCGCAACAACAACAGACAGGCATATCTGATTGGCGACAGTATGCTCCGGATTATGGGCACGACACGCCATGACATACCGGACCTGCGCATATACGCTCTGACAATTAAGAGCCAGGGAGCCATTCTCAATGGGCAGACGGCAGTAGACGCCCTTCCGCTGCTTGACGAAGCCGCCGAATTGTGCCGCCGTACCGGCAATGATTTCGCTCAGGCTTCCGTTGACAACGGGTTGGGATTATATTACCTCAAAATCAAGAAAAATAGCAATCTCGGGTTAAAGTACTTCTACCGGGGGCTGGAGGCGGCACGGCGCGGGGGAAACACCTCCCTGTACGGTATATTACTCGCCAACATAGCCCTCACACATATCGGCAACAACAGCGGCACAGGTCTGCGATATGCCTTTGAGAGCTACAACTATGGGAAAGAGCATAACGACGACCGCATCATATGTGCCGGAGCCATAGCCTCAGCCGACCTGTACAGGCAACGCGGCGAGACGGAACTGGCACTGAGGATGATAAAGGAAGCCGAGAATATCCTTGTGGAAAACCATTATGACGAAGCATGTAACCTCTATCGCATATACGGCGAGATAATGGCTCAAGGCAAAAATTATGACGATGCCCGCAAATATATGAATATGGCTCTCAAGGCTGCAGCCGATGATGCCGAGATGTTCATAAAGACCTCCATTTCATATTCCGGAATGATGCTGTCGATGGGGAACAAGACAAAAGCACTTGATATACTGAAGACCGCGGAAACAAAAATGAACCGGCGTGGCGACAACTTCTTCCGTATCCCTCTGCTTGAAGCCCTCTATCAGACTTATTATGCCTTGGGACTCACTCGTGAAGGCGACATCTACAAAAAAATCCATGATGAGGAATATGAACACGTCACGTCTCTGGAGGATAAAGAGAAAATCCGGGACCTTCAATCCCATTATGATCACGAGATGGCAGAGAATGCCATAGTACGCAACGAGCTTCGTCTTCTTAAGGAACGGCAGCTGGTCACTCTGCTGATAATCGTGATAACCGTGATTCTGCTCGCCTGCATACCGCTGATAATTCTCTACCGGCATAAGACACGGCTATATGACGCCATAGTCAAACAGACGGCCGACACGGCCAGAAATGAGAAAGTGCTCCGCGAAACAATCCACGAAATGGATGAGCGGCTGAAAACCGTCAATTCCGACAGTAACGGGGAAAGTCAGGGTACCCCGACGCTCTCGCACGAAAAATATATAGATATTCTCGGACGCCTCGAAGCCCTGATGCTTGATTCAGAAGTATATACCGCCAACGACATATCCAAGGAGAAAATCGCAAAGATGATTGGAACCAACCGTACCTATCTGTCAAAAATCATCAACGACTATTACGGAATCTCCTTTACCCAATTCATCACCGGACTGCGCATCAAGGAAGCCATGCGCAGGCTGTCGGACCCCCTTGACAACACCCCTATCAAGAAACTGTCGTCCGACCTGGGCTTCAACTCTCTTTCCACTTTCTATAGCCGGTTCATGGACGAAACCGGCATCACTCCGGCCAATTATCGCAACAGTGCCATGAAACTCGACTCCGGCAATCGATAAGAGCCGTCCCTACGGCCCTGAAATTTTAAGGAACGCGCTCTATAATATACTGCCGATAACGGCAATTTATTACGAATACGGAAAATTGTCGTAATCGTAAATCTCTGATTTGCTTGTAATTGCGATGGATACTACCTTTGTTGAGCCGGACAGCCGCAATCGGCATGCGCCCGGCACGCCGGATTCTGTATCGGCATGTATGTACGCATATTATTCAACAAATATAACAGCTATGAAGAGATTGTATGCAGCGATTATCAGCACGCTTATTGCAACAAGCGCTACATCAGCCTACTCTACGGAAACCCTTCCCGCGGCACCTCCATATATGTCCGCGAAAGGAGTCGAGATAGTCGGCAACGTTGTAGCCTCGAAGCCGGAAGAGGGCAAGACCTCCGGCAGTGCCCATCTGGGCATGTACAAAGTCAACACCTCCACAGGAGAGTTCACTCGCCTCACCGCCAACACCGTGTCGGGAGGATACGGTGCATGGGTAATCGACGACGTGTATTATTCATCGGCCTACTATCGCGACAACGGACGCCCCGTGTATGGAGTACTGGGTTATGACATGAGCTCCTGGAAACAGGTGTCAAAAATGATGCTCGACCAGAAACGCATGGCCACTACGGCGGTAGCCGATGCCGATGGCAAGGTGTATGGCACATTTCCGAACTCCACCGGCCAGGGTCACATGCTCGCGAATCTCGACATGGCTTCCGGCTCTCTTGTGAAAATATGCGATGTGGAGTCTCCCTGGGCTGCCATGAGCATTGCCTCCGACAATTACATCTATGCCATCGACAATACCGGCATTCCCTGGAAAGTACTTGACAAGTCCACGGGAGCCATGACCAAGGTCGGCAACACCGGACTCGCCGCCAAATACCTTTGCGGCGGATGCATCGACACCCGCGACGACAAGTTCTATTATAGCTGCAACCCCGAGGACGGCTCAGGCAAACTGTATGAAATAAATATCAGGACAGCTCAGGCCACACTCCTGCAGGAATATAAATATTCCGACCAGATAACCGGCATCTATTTCCCGTTCACTCCGTCAGACAAGGCGCCCGGCGACCCGGTCATGGCACTTCAGTTTCCGGAAGGGTCGCTGTCGGGCAGCGTGGACATCACCACGCCATCCACCACTGCCGACGGTGAGGCGGCTTCCGGCACACTGACCTACGTCATATGGCGTGATGGCGTCCAGGCTGCCTCCGGTTCAGCATCCTACGGCAGCAATGTATCAGTACCCATGACACTTGACGAAGACCGTAATTACGTTTTCAAAGTGCAGCTCTCCAACGAGGCGGGCGTCAGCCGTACGGCAAAGCAGGCTATGTTCATAGGAATGGCCACTCCAAAGGCTCCTACCGGCCTGAAAAACACATATGCCGACGGCCGATTCTCCCTTTCTTGGAACAAAGTGACCACCTCCGTAGCCGGCGGCTATATGCCTCAGGTCACATATAATGTTGTCAGAATGCCCGGAAACGTGACTGTTGCCTCCGGCATAGCTGAAAACTTCTTCTCTGAAAGCATCGACACTCCCGACAGATATGTCACCTACTATTATAAAGTGACGGCTGTCAACAACACCAAGACCTCCGAAGAAACCGTTTCTCCCAAAATCGGTCTGGGAGTGAACGACGCCCCCTATTTCTGCGATTTCTCAGACCCGGAGTCATTTTTCGACTTTACGGTAATCAACGTGCCCAAAAACAAAAAGACCTGGACATTTGACAATCATCCGGAGTTCGGGCCCACAGTCAACTGCAGCCAGGGATTCGTTGCCAAGGACGACTGGCTGATTCTTCCGCCGATGAAGCTTGAGGGCGGTTGCATCTACAAATTCAGTTTCGAGACTCGGACAGGGCTCTTTGCCGGCGA
>CABUTY010000074.1 GCA_902494595.1 uncultured Porphyromonadaceae bacterium
CTTCCAATCAAGACTACAAAATACAAGAGGTTAGATCACCTTCATGTGATTCCTGCAAACTATAAGTACGGAATAAGCCTTATGGCTGCCGTATGGGATACAGAATTCTTGAAGGAGAAGGTCGGCTCCGGGAATTATAATCCTTGGAAATTTGAATCGGACAGGAACTGCGAGGCTCTGAATGCCGACAAGAGGATTGTCGGCGTATATGACAAGAGAAATGTCTTGAATATCTGCCACATGGTTGTCCAGGGTAAATATCTCCCGGAGGCTGTGAGGCGAATGCGTCGATTGGGTTATGGGTTCATAAATCTGTCTCGGCCAATTATGTACGGGAAGGAATATTGGATTTATCGAATGACTGACCTATATTATTCCGTGCAGCATCGTATCCCTTGGATAAACTGGTTTTTTAAGCCATTGTATAAGCGCTTTTCCATATCAGGCAAGAACAAATAGCGGAGTCACGCGCTTTCGTGACGAATGCATAAATCAGTTTTAAGTAACCGGCAGGTTGCTTGATACTTCATCCTTATGGCAAACCGGGAGGGTCTTGTTTCCATCATCACGCCGACGTATAATTGCGGGAGGTATATTGCGGAAACAATCATGAGTGTTGTCGGGCAGACGTATGCCGACTGGGAGTTGATTGTTGTGGACGACTGTTCTACGGATGATACGCGTGAGATTGTATCGCGGTTTGCGGCTGCGGATTCGCGCATAAGCTATCATTGTCTGGACCGTCAGTCGGGGGCTGCGGCGGCGCGGAATCTCGCCATGTGGCTTGCCCGGGGGCGCTGGATTGCTTTCCTCGACAGCGATGACCTCTGGATGCCTCGCAAACTGGAACGCCAGATACGTTTCATGTCGGACAACGGGTATGCCTTTTCCTATCACGATTATCACGAAATTGCCGAGGATGGCTCCGACCTGGGTGTCAGGGTTAGCGGCAAGCGACGCGTGGGAAGGTTCGACATGTTCGCCTGCTGCTGGCCAGGGTGTCTGTCGGTGATGTTCGACAGGGAGAAAATCGGGCTGATCCAGATTGAAAACATCAGGAAAAACAATGATACCGCCATATGGCTCAAGGCGATAAAAAAGGCGCCGTGCCATCTGCTCAAGGAGGATCTGGGGGCATATCGGCGAAGAAAGGGGAGCATCACCCCTCCTACCATCTCGCAGAAAATCATGGCCCATTACCCGCTGTTCCGTGTGGCCGAGAGGATGACGCCACCTGTGGCTCTATTCTGGACATTGATGAATGTCCCGGGCAACGGCTTCAAAAAGCTCTTCTACGTAAAGAAAACATCATTATAAACAACTAAGCAGAATGCATCTTGCAAGACAGATTCCGTTCTCTCCGCCGGATATCACGGAGAGTGAGATAGAACTTGTGTCCGCGGCGTTGCGCTCGGGGTGGATTACTACCGGTCCGAAGACCAAAGAGTTTGAAAGGCGTATCGCCGGCTATTGCCACACGGCCGAGGCCGTGTGTCTGAATTCGGCCACGGCGTGCATGGAGATGGCCCTGCGCGTGCTGGGTATCGGCACGGGCGACGAGGTGATAGTGCCGGCCTACACGTATACGGCCACCGCCAGTGCCGTGTGTCATGCCGGTGCCGTTCCCGTGATGGTGGACTGTGCCCCCGGCTCGTTCGAGATGGACTATGCTAAACTGGGCGATGCAATCACCGAGAGAACCAAGGCGGTGATACCTGTGGATCTGGCCGGCATAATATGCGATTACGACTCGATTTTCAAGGCTGTGGAGGCCAAAAGGTATCTGTTCCGGGCTTCAAACGATATACAGCGGGTCTTCGGACGCTGCGTGGTGATAGCCGATGCGGCCCATGCCTTCGGCGCCATGCGCGACGGCAGGATGGCCGGGGAAATAGCCGATTTCACCTCCTTCTCATTCCATGCCGTCAAGAACCTCACAACCGCCGAAGGGGGAGCGCTGACATGGCGGCATTTCCCGGCCCTCGAACAGTTCGACATCTATAAGCAGCTCCAGCTCCTAAGCCTTCACGGCCAGAACAAGGATGCCCTGGCCAAGACAAAGATAGGGGCGTGGGAATATGATATTCTTGGCACCTACTACAAGTGCAACATGACGGATGTGGTGGCTGCCATAGGTCTTTCGCAGCTTGAGCGTTATCCGGCGATGCTTGACCGGCGCCACAGAATCATCGACATGTACGACAGGGCCTTCGGCGAATTGCCTGTAGCGGTGCTGCGCCACAGCGGCAGCTTCCATAAGTCGAGCGGCCATCTGTATTTGGTAAGGCTGGAAGGGTGCGACGAGGAGCAGCGGAACGCCTTCATCACCGCAATGGCCGAGAGGGGCATCGTATGCAATGTGCATTACAAGCCGCTCCCCATGATGACGGCCTACAGGCAAATGGGCTTCGATATCGCCGACTATCCGAATGCCTTCCGGCAGTACCGTAACGAGGTGACCCTCCCTCTCCATACACGCCTCTCCGACGAGGATGTGGAGTATATCATAAAGAATTTCAAAGAAGTTCTGACCGAGTTGTGAAGAGGGCGTTCGACATTCTCATGAGTGGTCTGGGATTGATTGCTCTGGGACCGCTGTTCGTGATTCTGGCCGTCTGGATAAAGGCGGATTCGGAAGGGCCGGTGTTTTACAGGCAGACACGCGTGGGATTGAAAAACAGGGATTTCAGGATATTCAAGTTCCGGACTATGCGATGTGGCGCCGACCGTCAGGGACTCATCACGGTAGGAGGCCGGGATCCGCGCGTGACGCGGTCGGGATATTATATTCGCCGTTACAAGCTCGACGAGTTGCCGCAGCTGATAAATGTTTTTATCGGCGACATGAGTCTTGTGGGACCCCGGCCGGAAGTGCGCAAATATGTCGACATGTACACCGCCGAGCAGATGCGGGTGCTCGACGTCAGGCCCGGCATCACTTCGCTCGCCTCGATACGCTATCGCGACGAGAACGAATTGCTGGCAGCCTCCGAAAATCCCGACGATACCTACATCAACAAGGTAATGCCCGACAAACTGGCCATCGACCTGGAATATGTCAGGGATGCCGGGCTGCTCAGTGATATTCGTCTGATTCTAAAAACATTCGCCGCCGTCATAGGGCGGTAAAGAATACAAACTCTTGTCATATGGAGAATTATTTCAACAAAATCGCCACATGGTATTTCAGCCGGGGCGCATTGCCGTATTGGTGTGTGCTTGCTTTGGACATACTGATCACGTTTGTATCCTTGGTATGGGGCTACTGTCTTGTAAGCGCCTTCGATGTCAATCCCCGCAACGGGGGTGAGCTCTCGCTGTCGTTGCTGATTATTGTCTTCTGCTTCGTGATAGGCTACAGGGTATTTCATACTTACGACGGCATAATCCGATATTCTTCGTTTTCCGACCTGACGAGAATCGTCTATGCTCTGTCGTTCGGGTGTGTCCTGGCCGTGACGGTACAGTCGGTATTGAACTCGTACGGCCATCCTTTCCCGATAATGGCGATAGTGATCGGCACGATATTCTCGATTCTGCTGATGTGGCTTGTCAGGATAATCGTGAAGCAGCTTTACGACGGCATTCTGACCGGGCGCAAGAGGAAAGAGAAAATATTTATCTACGGGGTTCAGACCGGAGGTATAGCCGTTGCGAAGAGCATACGCTCGCGGGCCGATTGCCCCTACATGATAGCGGGCTTTATCTCCGACAAGGCGGCCACGAGCACCAAGCGGCTCATGGGTAAGAAAATCTACTACAACGACAGCAGTCTTGTGGGGGAGATGAAGAAGCTCCACGTAACGTCGATGCTTGTGTCGCCGCTGAAGAACGACCAGATACGGCGCAACACCGAGATGGTGAACGCGCTCATAGAGGCGGGTATCAAAATCAGGATGGTGCCGAGGGAGCTGGAATGGGACGGCCATTCCGACTTCGATTACGCCAGCCTTCACGAAGTGGATGTGGAGGCGCTTCTGCCACGCGACAAAATAGAGGTGGATATGAAGGCCATAGGGAATCTGCTGCATAAGAAACGCATACTTATCACCGGGGCTGCCGGGTCGATAGGCTCGGAGATGGTGCGTCAGATCGCCGGCTTCCATCCCTCGGAACTCGTGCTAATCGACCAGGCGGAGACGCCTCTTCATGACATAAGGCTGCTGATTGCCAAGTGCTGGCCTGATGTCATGGCCCACACCATAGTGGGCGACATCGCCAACAAGCGGAGGATGGAGGAGATTTTCAGCCTCTACAGGCCGGAGTATGTGTTCCATGCGGCGGCTTACAAGCATGTGCCCATGATGGAGGACAATCCCGCTGAAAGCGTCGAAAACAACGTGAACGGCACCCGTATAATCGCCGATCTGTCGGTGAAGTTCGGTGTCAGGAAGTTTGTGATGATATCCACCGACAAGGCCGTGAACCCCACGAATGTCATGGGTTGTTCAAAGCGGATATGCGAGATTTACGTCCAGGCGCTTGACAAGGCCATCAAGGAGGGCCGGGTGAAGGGAGTGACCCAGTTTGTCACCACCCGCTTCGGCAATGTGCTCGGGTCCAACGGTTCGGTGATTCCGCTGTTCGAGAAGCAGATCAAGGAGGGGGGGCCGGTCACGGTGACCCATCCCGACATAATACGCTTCTTCATGCTCATACCGGAAGCCTGCAAGCTGGTGCTGGAGGCCGGAACGATGGGTCACGGCGGCGAGATATTCGTTTTCGACATGGGGCAGCCGGTAAAAATAGCCGACCTCGCCCGACGCATGATCAAGATGAGCGGCGCCAAGGATATAGAAATCAGGTATACCGGCCTGCGCGATGGAGAGAAACTCTATGAGGAGGTGCTTAATGACCAGGAGGTGACGCTCCCTACATTCCATGAGAAAATCAACATTGCCAAGGTGCGCGAGTACGATTACGACAAGGTGAACGTGCTCATATCCCATCTCATTGATCTTGCCGTCAATTCCGACGACATGACCATCGTGCGGCATATGAAGGCCATCGTGCCCGAGTTCATCAGCCAGCATTCCAAGTACGAGGTGCTCGACAATAAGCAATCAATGGCTGTTCCTGCGGGAAGTATCGTTGCAGGAAGTCGGGATTGCTGCCAGTCAGAGGCAGATGGCCATTACTGTGACAATTGATTTCAGTCTTTTCATAATCGTTTTTTCTTGTTGTTTAGTTCCGACTGTAAAATCAGGGATGGCGCTGGCCGGCGGCAATACCTTGAAATGAGAGTTTGTAAGCGCGGAAAAGCGGCATGAGGCAGCTTCGGAAAGGAAGTCCGGCGTGCAAATAACTATTTTAAGGTATTGTAGGAGCTATGTAAAAGATGTAATTTTGCGGATGTAATCAACAGTTACATGGCGATGATTGACCGACAGCTGGGTTATCAGCCCACCAACAATATGAGGGAGCTTATCCGCGACAATGCGATGTTGTTGCCGGCGATAAGCAGGTTTGACATATCCTTCGGTTTCGGCGACGCCACCATCGACCGGGTATGCCGCGACAATGATGTTGACTCGGCCACGTTTCTGAGCGTATGCAATCTTCTGAGCGGCTATGGATATTCACATGTGCAGGTGTCGTTGCCGTCGATTATGGGCTATCTTAAGCGTGCCCACACCTCTTTTCTCGACATAGCCCTACCGAAAATCAGGCATCATCTCATCGAGGCCATCAATTATTCCGAGACCAACGAGGCCGCCCTGCTGCTTATAAGATATTATGACGACTATGTGACGGAGGTAAGGCGTCATATGGACTATGAGAACGATGTGATTTTCCGTTATGTGGAGCGGTTGCTCGGCAATGGTATCGACGACAGCTATTCAATCGAGGAGTTTTCCGTGAACCATGAGTCGATGACCGAGAAGCTTCAGGAAATCAAGGATATCTTCATCTATCATTATAATCAGAAGGAGAATGCCCGGCTGAGTGCGGCACTGTTCGACATCATCATGTGCGAACGCGACATGATGGCACATTTCGAGGTTGAGAACAATCTGTTTGTTCCGGCGGTCAGAAAGCTTGAGAGGCGGCTGCGTCGCGGCATGGCGGCCGACGTTGTGGAGGAGAAGGAATGCCGCAGCGCCGTCAACGAGCAGCTGAGTCTGCTGAGCGAGAGGGAGAAGGACATAATCCGCAATGTGGCGCAGGGAAAGGCCAACAAGGAAATCGCCGACGAGCTGTGCATATCCGTATTCACGGTGGCTACTCATCGGCGAAACATATGTTCGAAGCTGGGCATCCATTCACCGGCGGGGCTGACGGTGTTCGCCATCCTCAACCATCTCGTCGACCTCAACGAGGTAAAGCCCATCTGAACGCGCTCTTAGAACACTTTTCAGATGGCGAGGCGGTGACGGCCTGCGGAGAATACGGCCGCTATCTTGCCGAACCGCCGCGGCCGTCCCAGGAAATAGAACTTGTATCGTTCGAGCATGGGTATAATCCATGTCTTGTCGACATAGACGTAGCCTCCACCGATTACTTCTTTGAACGACTGAACGCCTACCGGGTATCTCAATTCTTCCATAATCATGATTATTTGCCGTTTCGCTCTAACGTCTCCCCTCTACAAAACTAACAATTTAAATCCGATTCTGCAAACTGTAAATTAATATGGCTAAGTAAGTCGTGGAAATTATTTTGTATTATCGGGGAGCATTATTTCAGTCGATTTTTCCTTGAAGATGAAGGA
>CABUTY010000075.1 GCA_902494595.1 uncultured Porphyromonadaceae bacterium
ACGTGTTGTCGAGGGTCTGGCGTATCTGGTCAGGCGTCAGACGTCCGTTGGCCTGCAGCCACAGAGCTATCACGCCCGTGACATGCGGCGATGCCATCGACGTCCCCTGCATCACCCCGTAGGGATATTTCTTGCCGTTCCATTCGATATTGGCCACGATGGAGGGGTCATTGGGAGAGGTGGAGTTGAACGCCGACACAATAAGGCTTCCGGGGGCAGCAACATCAGGCTTGATACGCCCGTCGGCCGACGGTCCCGAGTTGGAGAACGGGGATATTCCTCCTATGGCATAGCCGGTGGCCATAGGCTCGCCCGACAGTGTCTTGACATCGTTCTTGGTATTGTAGGAGGCCACGGTTATGATATTGCGTCCCGTACCGCCAATCTCGCAGACACCGTAACGAGGATCCGGGGTGTGCATGTTGTCGAGATGCTTCTTGAAGCAGCAGTAGTTGGGGTTCGACCAACCGTGCACAGTGGCTCCCGCCTCCGAAGTGACCAGTACGGCTATCACCTTGTCGGGCTTGTAGTCGCTGATATTGAGGTTGATATGCGCCATGGGCTTGTTGTTGAGCGGCGATGTCTGCGTCACTATCTTGAAGAAACCGGAACTCATGTCGTAAGGTTTCTGGAGGGTCACGGTAGTGGTTTTGGTCTTGGTGCAGTCGAAGGTGCGGCTCTTGAAGACGGGCTGCATTGTCTGCTTGTCGATGGTGCAGACGTTCACCTTGAGGGTTTTGCCCGGTTCGCCCCATATCTGAAGTTCGCCAATACCGGGGCAGTTCTCGAGGAAAGCCATGCCGGCGAGCATCTCCGTGTCGGTGTCGGTGAAAGTCTTGGTGATGTGCATGTCGACCATGCCGTCGTTGCCGGCGGCACCTACGAGAATCTTGCCTGGGCCTGTGAGTTCGTCGCTGAGTATGTCGCGCAGCGAAGTGCCGTCATGCGGACCCATCTGTGTGCCCAGACTCATGTTGATCACCGCGGGGAGTCCCAACGTGTCGGCCGTGGCGAAAAGGTACTGTATGGCGTCGGATATTCCTTTGTCCACTTCGGTGAAGTTGGAGAAAGCGAGGGTGGCCTCCGGGGCTATGCCATGGTATGGCGAGGCGGTGTTGGCACCAGCCGCTATGTTCATCACGTGGCTGCCGTGGGAGTAATATGCTAGGTCGGTCTTGTAGGCGAGGATATCCTTCTCGCTCTTCAGCTCGGCACCGTAGGAGAAGCCGGCGGGGGGTGTGCCGCTCTTGGCGTCGTGCACCCATACCCTTTTGAGGCGCAGTTCTGTCTTGGCGTCGTTATAGAAAGCGGGGTGAGTGAAGTCGAGACCGCCGTCGATAGCGGCCACCATCACTCCCCTGCCCGTGAACGGGGTATTGATACCTTCTATCACCTGAGCCTTCTCCACATCGGCCACGCGGGTGTCGATACGTGCGGTATCCATCAGCACCTCGGCTTTGGTGGCCGCCTGAATGCATTCCACCTCGTCGAGGGCGGCTACTTCGTCGAGGAGCTCCAGCGGCACATAGGCCGTGAGCACCGTCTTTCCCACGGCGTCCACGCGCACGCCCATGCCGCGCAACTGTTCCACAACCGCCGGCGAACTGTAACGGATATACGCCTCGATGCCCGTCGCTCCCGTGGACGTGGCCTTTGCGCGTCCCTCGTCGTCGCAGAGCATCAGTGTCTCCGATGTGTACTTACTGCCGAAATCCACGGCACCCGCCGTCAGCGCGAGTCCCGCAAGAATAAGTGGTAAAAAGTTATATTTCATACTTAAGTGTGTTTTGTCGTTATTGAGGCTGTGTATCCGGTTCGTCCGGCGAATTGTCATTGCACCCGCAATTCAATCTTTTTGAATATGCAAATTTAACCAAGAATATCACATCCTCGGTTAAAGTATTTTAAAAAAACGAATCTAATATAATTTATTCCTTGGCCATTTCCCTGCGGAGGCTGGAGAGATACTGCGGTGTGATGCCGAGATACGATGCGAGCACCTTCTGCGACACGGCTTTCACGATCTCCTTCCTGTTCTTGAGGAGCGCCATATATCTTTCCTTGGCGTTGCCGACGTATGTTGCCCTTTTCTTCTCATGGAAATAGAGGTCGCAGGCAGCCATCTGGAAGTTGAAGAGGGCGAAGGCATAGGAGGAGTTGAGCAGGTTGTCGAAGTCCTCCTTGTCGACCATCATCAATCGGCAGTTTGTACAAGCCTCGATAGTCTCGGTGCTTGGCTGGGCGGCATAATAGCAGCTGTAGCTGAGGATCTGAGTGCCGGCCTCGCCGAAGGCGCTGGTCACCTCCACATCCATGTCCCAGTGCCATTTGCGCATCACGCCGCTGAGAATTATGTAGTAATGCGGGTTATAGTCGCCCTCATACATGAGGGTCTCCCCCTTTTTGAGCGTCAGAAGCCTTCCGGCGTCTATGAGACTGCGGATCACACTGTCGGGAGGGGGTGCGCTGTGGATGCACTCCCCGATAATCAGCTCCCTGATGAGAGCCCTCGTCTTGGCTCCTATGCCGTTGGATTTTTTCACTTTCTGAAAGAGACGTATCTGAGGGCGCCGGCCTTGGTGTGGAGGTTAGCCATGTGAATTGCGGCCACAGCTGCTTCGGCGCCCTTGTTGCCGAGAGCACCGCCGGCGCGATCAAGAGCCTGCTGCTGGTTCTCCACGGTGAGCACGCCGAAAATTACCGGAGCGTCGCCACGGGCGTTGAGTTCCGCGGTCCCCTGACTGACAATCTGACATACATAGTCGAAATGCGGCGTATCGCCGCGTATCACGCACCCTAAGAGGATTATGGCCTTGAGGTCGGGCATATGCGTCAGCGCCATCGCCGCCGCGTTTACCAGCTCCACAGTGCCCGGCACGCTCTCGGCGAAAATATTGTCGTCGCTGACGACCGCCTAGTGAAGGGTCTCCATCACGCCGTCGCGCAATGCTCCCGTGACTTCCGGATTCCACGACGCCGTGAATACCGCGCATTTGAAACGCGACGCCTCCATCAGGGCCGGTATCTCCAGCGTCGCTCCGTTGGTGTTGAGTATCGTCGACATTTCCTCACTCTTTATAGGTATCTGTATCTTCCGCTTCCTCCTCCTTCTTGGCGTTACGGCGGAATTTGGCGGCACTCTGCACTTTGGCCATGAAAGAACGCCAGGCGCTCTCCTCCTCTTTCTCTTCGATTTGGGCAAGGAGAGCGAGGGCATCCTGCTCGAGTTCTACAGTTTCGAGGGCCACGGCATGGGGCAGCACGGCATTGAGGAGCCGGGCGGCTCTCTCGCGCTGCTGACGCGAACGCATCATCAGCCTGGCCATCTCTATGGTCATCGCCACTTCTCGGCGCGTAACCCTTCCCGTGCGCTTCTTCGACAGCTTTATGGCCTCCATATAGAACTTCACCGCCCCGCGGTAGTCGCCCGTGGAGGCAAGCATCTCCGCATCCTTGCACAGCGACTCCACAAGCTTGTCGGTGGCGGCGGCAACGCCGGCGTTCACCTTGTCGTAGAGAAGCCCCGTGTGCAGCTGCTGCTTGGCCAGCAGGTCGAGCATGCGCTTGCGGCTACGCAATGTTCGCGCCGTCAGGTCCATGGCCATCAAGTGATACTCCCCGAAGCGCTCGGCATCCTGCTTCAGCAACGGCTCCAGAAGCTTGAAGATATGCTCCACTTCCTTCTTGCTCTGCTTGTAGTCCTTGAGACCATAATGTATTTCGGCAAGGTCGAAGAGGAGCACCACCAGCACCGTGCGGAACTCCATGTCGGAATAGTCGGAGAAGTCGCGGAGACCCTTGAGGGCGTCTACGGTGTTCTGGAGAGCACGGTTGTATTCTTCAGCATCGAAGAGAATGGCTGTCTGGGCGCGCAGTTCCTCCACGCGACGCAGCACCTCGGCATCGGGCTTGTTGTGCCCTGCGCCTTTGTGATTGATGTTGTATTTTATAAGGCTCATGACTGAGAGTTTTTTTCGTTGAAGGCGCACGCCTCCCTTTTGGATTTGTGGCCGAGGTATCCGCCATGGTGACGCTTGGCATATTCGGCCACGGTGAAGTTGATTTTTTTCATCACGGCCACCACCAGCACATCGCCGATCACGGTCATCATGGTAGTGGATGTAGTAGGAGTGAGGCCGAGAGGGCACACTTCGGGGCTGCCGCCGGTAGCCAGCGCCACATCCGCCAGCCCCGCCAGCCGAGACTCCGCATCTCCCGTTATAACAATTATCGGAATATCCGGGTTCAGCGCACGCGCCAACGTCACAAGATCCACAATCTCGTTGGTTTTACCCGAATTGGAGAGGAGGAGAAGAATGTCGTTTTCCTGAATGATACCGAGGTCGCCATGCTGGGCCTCGGAGGGATGCAGGAAAACGGCCGGCGTCCCTGTGGAACAGAAAGTGGTGGCAATGTTCATGGCAATCTGTCCCGCCTTCCCCATTCCGGAGGCAATGAGTTTGCCGCCGCGGGCATGCACGCGGTCGGCAATCATATCCACTGCCTGCGCGTAGCCGTCGGTAACAGGGATGTTCCTGATGGCCTCCGACTCTCGCTCCAGTATGGAACGCATCAGCAGCTTTATGTCGGAGGTGACGGATGTATCGGATGTATGGTTCATGTCAAAAGCATTTCATCGGTTACTGGTTCTGAGGCGGTTGTCGGCGATGGAGCGTTCGAGGGCACGGCGCCAGCGCGCAGGCATCGGCGCCGACTTCTGGGTGGCCGGGTCGAAGCTTACCATCACGCTGCGGCACGCCGACTTGATGACGCCTGTCTTAGCGTCGGCAAGTACCTGCAGGATATGAAAACTCCGGTCGTGTAGCTCCTCGCACATAGTCCCCACTACTATATCCTCGCCGAACATCAGTGGCGACAGGTAGGTGCACTCTACATTGGCTATCACCGTCTCTACTGTCTTCCAGTCTATATCCCAGTCGACTATCTTGTTGAAAAACCAGGCCTTGCCTGTGTCATAAAACGAAAAATAGACCGTATTATTCACATGTCCGAGGATATCTATGTCGTTGAAACGGATTTCCACGGGCACCACATGGGGGAATGCCGACAAGGGCGGCAGTGTATCTATGTCTATCATTTCAGGAAGTATAACGTATGTCAGTGATTGTCTCAAAACCGAGGATTGAGTTGATCTGTCCTATCATCTGCGACCTTACCATCATGAGTTCGCTTCTGAGGGCGGCGTTAGGTACACCGATGGTCATGATACCGTTTTTTACGGAGGGTTTTCCGGTGACCTGCGCCAACTGAGGGCCTACAATCCTCAGCCAGAGCACGCAGGCTCTGGTTTCGCGCAACTTCTCCGACATGTTCTGCCTGTCGAGGGCCTGTCGGAGCACGTCGCCGACGCTTTCAGGTTCGAGGCGTTTCATGAGATGGGGGTGAAATTACCGTCGGCCACAGCGAAGAGACGGCTGTCGCCGCTGAGGGCGGCGATGGTCTCGTCAAGGTGCTCCCGGTTGGTGTCGGTTATGAAAATCTGTCCGAAACCGCTGCCGCTCACCACCTGCATGATATTGGCCACGCGCCCCGAGTCAAGCTTGTCGAAGATATCGTCAAGGAGGAGAATGGGGGTAATGCCGGTGGTTCGTCGCACATAGTCGAAGATAGCGAGACGCAGGGCTATGACGTAGCTTTTGAGCTGACCCTGGCTGCCGGTACGGCGCAGGGAATAGTCGTTCATCTGCATTCTGAGGTCATCGCGGTGCACGCCCTGGGTGGTGAAGCCGAGAGCCGTGTCCTTGACACGTGTACGGTCCAGAAGCTCGCGGTAGTCATTGTCGGCGAGTGCCGAGTCGTATTCGAGAGCCACTGCCTCGCGGCCTCCAGCTACCGCCGCGTAATACTCGTTGAATACTGGCGTTATGTCGCGAGTCCATTCCTTTCTGGCCTTGAACACCTCGGCGGCGCTCTCGGCGAGTCCCGCCTCTATGCTCTCATAGAGGAGTTTGTCGCGCACACCGGCACGCAGCATCCTGTTGCGGCTTTCAAGCCCCCGGTTGTAGCGTATCAGCCGTCCCAGATAGCTGCGGTCGGTCTGCGATATCACCACATCCAGCAGCTTGCGGCGCACCTCGCCGGCTCCCGTGACGAGCCCCGGGTCGGACGGCGTGACCGCTACTATAGGAAACCGCCCTATATGCTCCGAGAGACGGCCATACTCCTTGCCGTTGCGCAACAGCTTCTTGGCCTTGCCTCGCGTGATGCCTATGCTCACCTCCTCACGCCGGTCGTCGCCCATATCGTAACGCCCCTTCACCAGAAGCATCTCCTCGCCATGACGTATCAGCCCGCTTTCAGGCATCGACTGCATGGGCCGCGCCAGACTCAGGAAATGCACCCCCTCCAGGAGGTTGCTCTTCCCCATGCCGTTGCTCCCCACGAAGCAGTTGACGCCGCCGCTGAGCTCAAGGCTTACCTCGGCGATGTTCTTGAAGTTGAGTATGTCGATATTTTCGAGCTTCATCCGTTGCCGTTGGAGGAATAGTTCAGTCCTTGACGCCGTAGGCGAGGTCACCGGCATCGCCGAGACCGGGCACTATGTATGAGTGGGCGTTCACCTCCTCGTCGATGGCTCCGCACCATACCGTGGTACGGTCGGCGGGGAAACAGCCGCATACGTAGTCGACACTCTGCCGCGAGGCTATCACGGAGGCTATGTGTATCTTCGCCGGCATCCCCTTGTTGAG
>CABUTY010000076.1 GCA_902494595.1 uncultured Porphyromonadaceae bacterium
CCGCAATACTGGTTAAGGCCGGTGTATACTCTTATGAAATCAATCCCGGGAAGATTCACGGGGGTTCCGTTGTCATCCACTGCCCACCCTATATCGAAGGAGTTAAGGTCGGCATAGTCGTTGGGATGATTGTCCACATACCCCCAGTCGTAGCTGTAAAGCACATAGTAAGTGCCCTGTCCGCTTATATCCACCGCATTGGGCTTCAGACAGGAACCGCTGAAGATGAGCTGATCCTCCTTGATCCATTGGGGATAATAATCCTGCAGGTGGAATGAGTTCTTGGGCATATAGCCTGAATTTCCTTCGGAGTCACGCCATGGTATGTAGGTGAGGTCGGTAAGATAAGGATAATCGAGGTCGGGCACCGGAGCTTTGGCAGAGTCAGGCCGGGAATAGGTAAGCGAATAGTTGTGGAGAGTGCACGGCTTATAGTATTCGCTGCCTGCCAGTTCATACCACGGGTCATCGGGAAGGCCATTCATGTTTGCGTCATAGCTTACCATCACTATACCCGGCTCGGCCGACCCTCCTTTCTCATCGGGATTGAGAAGTTCATAGAAAGCATTTCCCCATATCCTGAAATCGCGCTCGCCGGGACGGTTCACGACTGTATGGTCAAAACCGAAGGTCACATACCCTCCATATCCGCCTAAAGATATCATCACGTCATTCTTTCCGGTGATTGATTCTTCACATTTCCTGAGAATGTCGGCATACGAGTCACCCTTCTCATACTGCGGCATTTCGTTGACAAACTGTCCCGGTGCCGGACAATATTCATACACCCGGGAAATCCAGGGACTGTATTCCACATCTTCATGAATCACGTTGACGGTGAATTCATGATGATAAGGGGTGTCCGGGTCAATGATGTCGAAGGTCATATGATACGTTCCCTCGTCAGCTTCCATGAATATATATTCCGGTTGAGAAGACACCTGTTTCACGGATCCGTCGGGGGCGGTGAGGGTCCATCGGTACTCTTGTCCGGTGAATGCCGATTCAAGGCGCAGTTTTTTCATACGGTATACATAATACTTATCGTCAATACCCAGATTGACCATCGGTATGTCGCTTGAACATCCAGTCAGCGACATCATTGCAGTTATAGTTGCGATGCAGCCATAACATAATCCCGGGAATCTCTGAAAACGGATTTTAATCATGGTCATTGCGGTTAAGGAAAGTGATATGAGCCGGAATATCGCCGGTACGTACGCTCCATTTCTTGCGTCCTCCGGCATCAAAGCAGTATAAAGTGCCGGAAGAAACATAATTCTTTGCATCGGTCACAAGAATATCCCCGGTCTCCGGATGAATGGCTATGCCGTAAGGAATGGTGATTTCCTTTTCAGTTCCGTCGGTAATGAAATTGTGGGATACGAGTTTTTTGCTGCGGATGTCAACGATGCCATAGGTGATGGTGTTCGACTGTGTGTAGTTGTTCCATTCCGTGGAATAGAAATAAAGAGAGTCGCCTCTGAGAGCCATGTTTGAGACACCGAAAGGCAAAGTATCGGTCACTACCATCTGGTTGTAGCCTTTTCTTTTGTCCAAAACATATAGCCGTGATGGACGGCTCTGGTAGTCTCCACGCGACGTGACCCACAGCTTGTTGTAGCGGTCTTTCTTCAGTCTGTGAAGGTTGATGCCCACGGGAATCTGCTGCACCTGCTTGAAGTCGACCATCTGGATTACCGAGACTGTATTGTCATAATTCGGCACACGGTAGCCTCCGGAATTGGCCACATACAGATAGTCGTCAACAATCTCCATCTCTTCAGGCTGGTATCCGACGGATACTTTCCTTGTGACCCGCAGAGAGGTCGTGTCCACTTCATATACAGCGCCCTTGGGCGCGTCGGGGTCGATGAGCACCGGCCCCACATACGAACTCACATAGGCTTTCCCCCGGTAAAACCTCACATACCTGCAATTGGGAATATCCACTTGCCCTATGCGTATTCCCGACCGGCTGTCAAGTACCTCCACCTTGTGGGAGCAATTGACCACAACATAGAGCTTTGAACCGTAGATTCCGATGTCATTTCCGACATCTCCGAGTTCCTTTACCACATTGGGATTTCTTTCGGCATAAAAGTTGCGTGCATACAAGCCGGTGAAATAGTCAAAATAATCCAGCGTGCACTTATTGGAACCCATGTTTCCTTCATTCACAAGGTAAAATCCCCTGATGCGCGTGTCCGGGACCGGAACATCATTGATAATGTCGTACTCCGTAGGCACCACAAGCTCGTCATGCCGGCAGCCACATAGGGATGTTACGGCAAATAAAACCATTACTGCGTATAATTGTCTTGCGGTCATATTTCTGCTACTATTGTGAACCGGTAATTGCGCTTGGGCATCGGATAGTTGATTATCACATCGTAATCCTGGCTGAAAAGATTGTTTATCTCTGCCATAAGGCGCAATGACACTTTTTTGATTTTAAGATCTTTGCTTATCGATATGTCGGAGGTGTACCAGGGCTGTGTATAATTGTACCGGATGTTCTCCTGCTGGTTGTAACGTTCACCCACATATATCCAGGAATAGTTCATGTTCCAGCCATGCCATGATGCATTGAACACACAAGCGCCCGAATTGCGCGGGATATACGGAATCTGATCGCGGTAATAGTTATCCGCCGGATTTGTGACATCAATGGCCCTCTGGAAAGTATATTGAGCTCTCAGGGTCAGGAAGAGGTCGCTCACGGGATTCACGGTTACCAGAGCAGTGACATCGACTCCCTTGATTTTCACGCGTCCGAGATTGAGCATGGTCCAGCGGAACTGCTGCCCTTTGGGATAAGCCACAATCTTGTCTTTGACTGTATTGTAGTATACATCGGCCCCTATACGGATTGTACGCACCAGGGCGTTGCGCTGGCGGTCATAAAGCACTCCCACGTTATATTGAGTCACATATTCAGGACTGAGCTTCGAATTGCCCATGTCGGCGTAATAGAGGTCATTGAACGTCGGCATCCGGAAGGATTTCTTATAGAAAGCCCTGATTGAGAAATCTTTTGAGCGGAGCGGACAGCCCGAAACAAACACTGCGGGAGTGAACACATGTTTGTCGGCTGGCGATTCCTGGCCTCTAAGGTGGTCATGGATGAATGTACCCAGGACACTCGCCTGCATCTTGAAACGCGGGAAATTTATGGATGTAGCCACAGAAAGAAAATGTGAGAACCTTTCAGGTTTGGCGAAACCATACATGTCAGCTTTCAGGTCATTCCACATGAAGTCATAACTGAGCGAAACATGCCACCAGCCGTATACCGAATATTCATTGGAAGTTGAAAAATAGACCTCTTTCTGCTTATACAGATTGTCGATTTTTACCTGTTTGTCATCGTTGTTGACGTAATGGGTGCGGTAGGAGGAATATTTGAGATGGTTCAGTGTGGAGAATTTTCCGAAATCTGCCTGATACTTTGCCTGAGCGAAGGAATTGGTGTCCCATATACGCTCGCCTCGCCGCCATACATTGTTGACTATTGCTCCCGGTACGCCCCTTTCGGAATTATAATTATAAAGCTTGAAGCTCCAGTCGCCGTTGTTAAGCGCGCCGTTTACATTCAGTTCAAGACGTGTGGCATTGATGTCGCCGTTCTGACGCACGGCAGTGGTGTCGTAAGCGAGTTCACCGGCGGGATTCACCCGTCGGTATCTGAACCTGTATTTCCCACTCGAATTAAGCCATTCGGCACTAAGCGACGCATTTACATTACGGCTGAGACGGAGTTCTACAAGAGCCGACGGATTTATAAGGTCGAAAGATCCGACTCTCACGGCCCCACGCGCATGGTAAGTTTCGCCTTCCTTGAATTGAGGAGTTCGTGTGCGGATATAAATACTCCCTGCGGAACCGAAATCCTTGGCCGGCTGCAGAATCTCGCTTTTCTGTCCATTATAGAGGGATAGCGATTCAATATTGTCGAGCGAGAACTGCCCGAGATCAATCTGGCCGTTCTGAGCATTGCCGAGTTCCCCCCCGTCGTATACCACTCCGGTATGGTTAGTGCCCATGCTCCGGATATTGACGGTCTTTATACCTCCGACACCTCCGTAATCCTTTACCTGGACACCTGCGAAATACCGCATGGCATCGGCTATGCTGTTGCTGTTGAGCCGTTGCAGTTCATCACCCTCAAGCGTCTGCACAGGAATCACATCCTCCGGCTTATTACGCGCCGTGACCACAACCTCCTGAAGGTTGCGGCCTATAGTATCCGTTTTGATTTTCCCCGCTTCAGCCGAAACCGTAACGTACAGAGCGATGGCAATCAGGGAAAAACAATCTCTTTTCATAACTGCCGGTATATTACTGTTTACGGCAACGGGCAGCCATGAACCGAAGCTCCGGATCACATATGGTCAAAAAGTCCCGTCGACCGTGTTATCACGAGCCGACGGGACTTTGTATTCCTTTCAACTTAATCCATCTTGACAATAAGGAGTGTCGGATATCCTCGACATATAATCCGAATTATTGTTAACGACGGATGTTTTATTGTAGCCCATAATCCCGTAGGCGCGTATATCGCAAAGGCAGGTCTTCTGACTTGTTCCAGCAGTTCGCGCCTTCTCGGAGCCGGAGCTCCAATGACTTATGCGGCTGCTCTGAATATAGGCCTTACGGACATATTCGCGGAACTTACAGCAGCGGGTACTGTTCCGGACTTGCACCGGATTCCCTTTTGATTCCCCGACGTAAAGTCGCCACTCTCGCTTGAGCAAGGAAGCAGCATTATCTGCCTCCGGGAATACCATTTGCGACCGCAAATTTAATATCTATTTTTTAGATATGCAACAGACTGTCGCAAAATTCGCCGGTGTACATCATTACCCTGAAGTTTCCGAATTTTGTCTTTATTATTGAAGTCATATAATTGTATACAGCGTGATTGCATAGAGGATTAAGGGATATTAAACAAATTTTATTAACTTTGCGGCCAATTCCAGAACTATATAAAGGAGAATCAGGTTTAACAACTGAACAGACTCTCAGGAATCCGATGAAGAATTTAATGATAGTAGAGTCGCCACACAAGGCGAAAACGATAGAGAAGTTTTTAGGGCCTGACTATAAGGTAATGTCGAGCGTAGGGCATATCCGCGATCTTCAGAAGCGCGGCATGAGCGTTGACATAGCCGACGGGTTCAGTCCTGTCTATGAGATACCTGCCGACAAGAAAGAGGTGGTGAAGCAGCTTAAGGCAGCCACCAGGAATGCCGACATGGTATACCTTGCATCGGATGAAGACCGCGAGGGAGAGGCCATAGCATGGCATCTTTATGAGGTTCTGGGCCTGACACCGGAAAATTCGCGGCGCATAGCCTTCCATGAGATTACGAAGCCGGCGATACTCGAGGCTCTGGCACATCCGCGGGGCATCGACATAGACCGCGTCAACGCCCAGCAGGCACGCCGCGTGCTCGACCGCATTGTCGGCTTCGAGCTCAGCCCGATTCTATGGAAAAAAATCAAGCCGGCACTGTCGGCGGGACGTGTGCAGAGCGTAGCCACTCGCCTTATCTGCGAGAGAGAAAAGGAAATAAACAGTTTTACACCTGAAACTTTCTGGCGCATAAACGCCACATTCACCACCGCCTCGGGGAAAAGCTTCAAGGCCGAAGGCTCGCGACGCTTCGGCAGCGGAGAGGCCGCAAGCGACTTCCTGCAGGAATGCCTCGGCAAAAAATTCGCCGTTACCGGCATATCCGTCAAGCCGCTGACACGCAAGCCACTCCCACCATTCACCACCTCAACCCTCCAGCAGGACGCCGGCCGTCGTCTCGGTTTTCCCGTGAAACAGACCATGGGCATAGCCCAGAAACTCTATGAAGAGGGACTCATAACCTATATGCGTACCGACTCCACCAATCTGTCGGAGCTGGCTCTGCGCGATATCGCCAAGGCTGTAGGCGAAGACTATGGCAAAGACTATCTGTCGCCGCGCCGTTACCATACAAGCAGCAAAGGAGCACAGGAAGCCCACGAAGCGATACGCCCCACATATATCGACCGCCGTACCATCTCGGGAACTCCCCAGGAGAAAAAGCTCTACGACCTGATATGGAAACGCACCGTGGCCTCCCAGATGAGCGAGGCACGGCTGGAGAAAACAAATGTCGACATCGACATTGCCGGCGGCGAAAGTCTGCCTGACACCCCGAATAAAGGGAAAGCATTCTTCCGCGCCGAGGGAGAGATTGTGAAGTTCGAGGGATTCATGCGCGCCTACGGCATAGAGGCCGGCGACGACCTCGACAGCGAGGGCGGCAACGCCCTGCTTCCGCCCCTCGCCATCGGCGACAACCTCGACGCCGAAGCCATCACAGCTACCGAACGCTTCTCCATGCCTCCCGCACGCTATTCCGAAGCGTCGCTGGTAAAGAAAATGGAAGACCTCGGCATAGGACGTCCTTCCACCTATGCCTCCACCGTCTCCACCATCCAGGCCCGCGGATACGTGAAGCATGGCGATACCGAGGGGCAGCCGCGAAACTATACAAGACTTACCGCCAAGAACGGCCGCATCACCGAGACGGTGCTCAGCGAGAACGCCGGCTCCACAAGAGGCAAACTCATACCTACGGATGTCGGCATGGTGGTCAACGACTTCCTGACAGAATATTTTCCCGACATACTCGACTACAACTTCACCGCGC
>CABUTY010000077.1 GCA_902494595.1 uncultured Porphyromonadaceae bacterium
ACCTTGGTGGCCCATATTGGGATACCTCCAACGCTGTGGCGCAGAAAACATATGCCAACTCGCCCCATAAGTTTGTCAACAACTGGACAGCTCCTATGCTTGTCACAGTTGGCGAGCTCGATTACCGCATTCTCGCATCGCAAGGCATGATGGCCTTCAACGCCGCAAAAATGCATGGCCTGGAGGCTGAGATGGTGGTGTTCCCTGATGAAAACCACTGGATTCTCAAACCTCAGAACGCTATCCTCTGGCAGAGATGCTTCTTCCGTTTCCTCGACAAGTATCTGAAGAACCCTTCCCCGAAAACTGCTGAATAATCACAGAAATCATACAATACAGGAGCCGGCTCTTTGTACAAGGGTCGGCTCTTGATAATGATTACGCCCTCTTGAGCGTTATCAATATAAGATGATGAGTAAAGATATAAAAGCCTTATTTTTTGATATTGACGGGACGTTGGTCCCTTTCGGCAATCACGACATACCTGCCGAGGTAAAGGAATGCATACGTACGGCACGCCATAAGGGAATCAAGGTATTCATATCCACGGGACGTCACATATCGTGGGTAGACAATATAGGCGATACCGAGTTTGACGGTTATGTCACAGCCAACGGTGCAGTATGCCTCCTTGAAGACAAGCGCACATGCATATTCCGACGATGTATCGATAAGTCGGACATCGACCGTCTTATAGACTATTCGTCACACTCGGACGTGCAGTTTGCTGTGATACCGTTCGAGGATGAGATTTTTGTGACGCGTCAGAGCGAAGAAGTGGTTAAATTGCGGGCGATGCTAAAATTGCCGCCGATAGCCGTCAAGCCTCTCGACACAGCCCGTGGGAAGGATATAGTCCAGCTCATGGCATTCGGCACGGAGCAGGAGCGCAACGACATAGCGCTCTTCTCTAAAGTGCTTACCGACTGCGTGCCCACAAGCTGGAATCCATTATTTTGCGACATTGTACCCAAAGGGAGCGACAAGAGTGCCGGTATAGACGCTATGATATCCTGGTTCCGTATAGACCTGTCGTCGACAGTAGCCTTCGGCGACGGCGACAACGACATAGGTATGTTGCGCCATTGCGGCACAGGCATAGCCATGGGTAACGCCGGTCCCGATGTCAAGGGCGCCGCTGACTTCATCACAACCGACATAACTGACCACGGAGTTGCCAACGCCTTCCGTCATCTCGGCATCATACCCTGACGGTCAAAACCGGAACTTGAAACCACCCATCGCCGTGAATCCAGGCATTTCATAGCCTCGGTTAATCATGTAACGGGCATCGGTAATGTTTTCAAGCCGCGTAAAGATGGATATATAACGACAGATATCCCAGGTGAGTTTCAAATTAAATAGAGCATAGTTCTGATGTTTGATATTATCGGCCACATACAATCCACCTACCCCTTTGAGGTCTGCAGCTACATTTAGAAACTTCCATGGACGCCATTCTATACCTAAATAGTATTGGTTCTTTGGAGCTCCCGTGAGATTGTGGAGCGAAGTGTGCAGATAACTGTATGATGCTGTCAGCCACAGATTGTCGATGGGATGGCTGCGTGCATACACCTCTATGCCCTTGTTGATGAACTTGCCCGTATTCTGATTCTTCTGGTCAATAGTCTGAATCATGTTGTATCCCCTGCTGTAATAGCCCGTAATCTCTGCAAACAAATAGCGTGAGAATGATTTGCTTACAGATACTTCGTAGTTCATCATTTTCTCGGGTTGCAAGTCGGGATTTGCCATGCGGTAAAGATATAGTTCTCTGAAAGAAGGATTGCGGTAACCCATTGCGATATTCCCTTTAACTGTCCATCCGAGTCCTGGGTTGACGGCGAATCCGAACTGTGGTATCCATTGCGTGGCGAACCGGTCGCTGTTGGCCATACGCAAACCGCCGTTGAGTATTATAAGCTCGTTAAGGAACGCCTGCGATAACGTAATGTAGGGTGAATACTCCACGATTGTTTTACGAGCAATCGTGCTCATGGAGCCTTCCGTATGGCTGTTACCACCCGATACCGGTATTTCACCCGAATATGAGTCGAAATCAAATCCTACTGTAGCCGCGGCTCCTTTCCATGGCATGAAGTTTTCGTAGAGGATAATGCCCAGACGGTCATCCTTGCTGTGGAAATGTCTCGGGTCATCCACGAAGTGATTACCGTAGTTATAGTAAATGCGGGCCACTCCGGAAACCTCCCCGTAAGTATTTGTCACCGTGGCCCCTACCTCTCCCCGGATGATGTTCTGCCGATAAATATCTGTCGACTCAGGATTGGACAATGTAGGATAGATCGGATCGTTTCCTCGGAAATTCATGAGCGTATAATCGACAGATGCCTTCCATCTGCTTGAGAAATCATATCCGATTTTCGCATATCCGTCAGCCTGCCGGAAATCGAAGTTGTCGATATTTCCGTCAGTACGGTTATAAGACAATGATATCAGCGATGAAAAGCGGCCGAAACGAAGAGTATTGGTCAGAGAGGAAAGCCAGGTGTTGTAAGAGCCATACTGCGACTGAAGCGTAAGATGCACACCGTCGGACGCCGCATTTTTGGTAATGACATTTATGGCACCGGCCATGGCATTGGAACCATATAGCACCGATCCTGGTCCTCGCAATACTTCCACCCTCTCCACATATTCCTTGTCATAGAAGTCGGCAATATGGTGTGAATATATACCGGCGAACTGAGGCTGGCCGTCAACCATCATCAGCTCGGCACTTGCACGGTCGCCGCCTACACCGCGAAGTTTGATATGGCCTGCTCCACCGTTGCTCACTCCAAACCCATAGATGCTGCGCTGAGATACAAACAGGCTCGGCACCATCCCCGATATCGCCGACAGTACTTGCGTCTGTCCGGTAGCCTCAAGCTGCCGACCATCAACCACAGTCACCGTATAAGGAAGTAATTGCTGAGGCACCGATTTATTGGAGCCTGTCACCACAACCTCGTTAAGGACTTGTGCGGTGTCCGCTGTTTCTGCTCCCGATACGTAAGGAGCCAGGACAGCGGACATCGACAGAGCCGCGAGAATCTGTATCAGTTTCATATGTTCCGACGCCTATTCTATAGTCAGCAGGACATATTTCTGAGTACCCATGCCGAGGCTTTCGGCATAATCGAGGATATGGGTGCCATTACGGTCAGCGATTCGTTTTTCCATATGGATTTTGCCATGGTCGGCAGAATTATGTACTGCATCCACACAGGCGCGGTCAAGAGCCACCGGGTCGAGTGATGCGAAGATACCTATGTCGGCCATCTTCACCGGCTCAGGGTGTGCCACGCAATCGCAGTCGACTGAGAGATTGTTAGCCACCGATATATAGAGAATCTTGTCGCCGGAATGGTCCATGATGGCTTTAGAGGCTTCCGCCATAGTCTCCAGGAAATCCTCCTGAGAAGCTTTGTCATTCCACCATCCGTCGGCATCGCGGTTTTTACCGGCTGTATGAACCCATGCCTTACCGTTGCTCGACTGCATGCCTATGGCCATATTTTTCAGAGCACCCCCGAAACCTCCCATTGGATGGCCCTTGAAATGCGACAGTACTATGGTGTAGTCATAGTCAAGCCAGTTTTTCCCTATCAATGCATAATTGATATGCTTTCCTCCAGTCACCGGCAATGCTGTTTCTCCTTCATCGTCCATGATGTCGATAGGGGCAATGGCTGTAAATCCATGTTCCTTTGCGGTTTTCAGATGGTCGGCCGACTGACGTCGGGAACTCTGATAGGCAGTGTTGCATTCCACCAAAGTAGCCTTCAGACCCTGCACGAGCGGAGCAATCAGCGACGGTGCCAGATGATTCGGGTTGCCGCTTTCGCCGAAAGAGAGCTTGACGCACACTTTCCCCTTGGCTCGCCGGTCAAGAGCATTATATGCCTTTAGTATGTTCTCAGGAGTGATTCCTTTGATGAAGTATACTGTCGCCACCGAGTCAGATGTGGTGGGCGCTGTCTGCTGGGCTGACAGCTTTGATGCACCAGGCATAAGAAAGATTCCAAATGCCAGAGCTGCCGCTAATCTCTTGGTTTTCATGATTGGATATATTGGGTTAAGTATTGCATGTATCGTATGTCGGAGATATACTGACTGTTTCTCCGTTAGCCGATTTGGATATTTTCAATGCAAAATTAATAATAATTCATCATACTGAAATACCATTTTTGCGGATTATTATACCAAAATCAGAGATGTTAAAATCACTGACATGCTCAAATAATTTCCCCCGGATGACTTATTTTTTGAAAAGAATAGCCATCCCGGGGGAAACTCTGATTCAAGAATCCGATAGTTAATCCAAATTTTCAGTGTCAAGAGCCAGCTTTACTGACTTTACGCGTACATAACTTTCGTAGTCGTTGTCACCATAGTAAGTAGTCTCAAGGTCTGCCTTTGTACCTGCAGGAAGTACAAGCTTACCGTCAATAACTTTGAAACCTGTGATGGAACCGATCCTGGCACTTGTCACTTCAGTGCCCTGTTCATCGCAACCAATAAGCATCAGCGGCAGCATCAGATATTGCACGTCATGCGACTTCAGCCATGATTCATTGACATTCAGATTGATATCTTTAGCGGTCACGATTTCACCCCTGACATCATACGTGGAGCTCACTCTGTTGGCAAATTCCTTGAACGACAGGCTGACCGGACTCACCACCTTGAAATCCTCGTCGGGAGTAATCTCTATAGGCTGCCCGTCAAGTTTCTTGCCGGCTTCTTCAATCTTAGCTCGATATTCCTCTTTAAGCTCGTCAATCTGCGAGAATGCTTTTTCATAGTCGGCTGCAGATTTTTGAGCTGATTCTTCGATTTTTTCACGCTGCGCTTGATAGTCAGCGTAGATGGCCGGAACCTCGCCGAACACCATGCAGCTCTCGGAAGAAGTGCCTCCGCCAGAACAGGCCGTCATGGCTACAACTCCCAACAGAGCCACCATTGTCTGTTTGATTTTTTTCATGTTGTCTCGATTTATATTGTGTTGGTATTTTCGTTTATTTCTTTTTCACTGAGAATGTCTCCTCTCTCATTCCAAAGCTTCATGTTAAGTCTACATTCAGCTATGTCATGAGCGTCCTGATTGCCGTCAATAAACTCACCGAATATCTTGGCGATTGATTTGGCTCCGCGCCAGTCTCCATAAACATATGCCTTCTCAAATTCTTTTATTGCCTTGTATGGTTGTTTCTCACAACCAATACCATCCGCATATATCCATCCCATCCTATATGAATATTCCTTCGGATTGAGGAGAACTGCCACAGAAGTCCATTTGAAAAGCTGAGATGTCCATTCTTCATCTTCCAGATACTCGGGCATTATCAAATTCCAGTAATAATCGCTTAGCCTGCCTGCTGCTTCAGTATTGTGTACGGCTATTCTCTCATAGTATTCTACTGCGATTCCCGGATCTCCACCTTTAGCCATATCCATGTAATAGTCGCCAAGCCATAATGTTGCGTGGTCTTTCCAGCGACTCTCTATTTTGGAGCATATTTCATAGAACCTTTCGGCATCATAATGGTCATATTCATGTCGTGGCCCGCCTTCTGCCTGATCAGGAGTCTCGGCATTGTCGCACATATATCCGAGCATAAAATATCCAAGACCATCCCCGCCTTGAAAGGCTGCTTTTTTGGCGTATTCAAATGCCTTGTCAAGATTAACGGCTACCCCTATACCCTCATGGTATATTAATGAGAGCAACCCGTCGCGTTCCGCACATTCAGGAGCGGTAAATACAATTTCGGCCGCATCTTCCTGTACTGCCGCATCTTCCTCATGCCCCGAAAGCATTTTATGGAAACCATCCGACAAGCTCATATATGTATAGTTATTACAGTTATGTTATCCCTACCTCCGGCTCCTTTTGCAAGCTCGATGAGCTTTGATGCGTCAGAACAATTTTCCTCAATAGCATCATCATCGACGAGATCGCTTAATCCGTCAGAGCATAACATATAGGTGTCACCTGGGATAGGGTTAAGTTCCGTAATATCCGAAATGAACTCCTCCGGCAAATTTCCCATAAAATTATAGATAAGATTGGACGGTACGTCAGGATTGCATGTCCGCTCACGTTCGGAATGGTCAACCGACAGTTGTTTTAGCACTCCGTTTCTTAATCTATAGCATCGGCTGTCGCCGACATTTATCAGCCAAGCCTTATCACTGAGAAAAACTATGCCAGTGAAAGTGGTGCCCATCTCGGAAAGATCAGTACGTATGTCCGCCGTGTCAGTCACGAGCCGATTTGCTTGCGCAGCCCACTCCTTCAAACCGCTTATTGCCTCATTGTCATCGACGGGATTGAAATTTTTCATAAAGGCGGCAAACGATCGTGCCACGATTTCTGAAGCTATCTCGCCTCCCTCATAGCCGCCCATACCGTCAGCGACAGCGAAAGCGCAGATTGGCTCGCAGACATCCGACCCCTTCCAGTCTCTTACGAGACATCCTGCCGCATAAGCCATATCCTCGTTATTAGTACGGACGTAGCCGATGTCACAAACACAGTCATACTTCATATCTCTAAGAGCGCGTTCCTTAAAATCTCGGAGGCTGCGAGGGCGAAGGTAACTTCCTCCACGTCAAGGCCTCCG
>CABUTY010000078.1 GCA_902494595.1 uncultured Porphyromonadaceae bacterium
GCAGCCGCAACAGCCGCAGCAGCCATACCAGCAGCCGCAATATGGCCAGCCGCCTTACCAGCAGCAATATGGCCAGCCGCCTTACCAGCAGCCTTACCGACAGGGGTATATGCCCGGCAATTATGGCGCGGCATATACCAACTGGATGCCATGGGCCATTGTCACCACGGTGGTGAATGTGCTCATAGGCAACATCATCGGGTTGGTATTCTCCATCATCGGCATCGTACAGAGCAGCAACGCCAACAGTGCCTACAGTGTGGGCGACACGGTGCGTGGCGACAGCGCCAACAAATCGGCCAGGACCATGACGCTTATCTCGATAGGCACCATAGCCCTCGGCATATTGGCCATAGTATTGCTGGTGGTCTTCATAGGCTTCGGCGCCATGTCGGCGATCAGCGGAAGCGGCAACTATCTGTAAGGATGAAGTATTACGCGATGGTCGACGACCGGCAGGTCGGGCCATACACCCTTGACGAGCTTATGGAGGCGGGCATAGGTCCCGACACATACGTATGGTGCAAGGGTATGGCCGACTGGGAGCGTGCTGACGATAATGCCGACATATGCCGGTATTATCGTCAGCGGCTGTCGCGCCTGCAGCATCCGAAACCGGCGACACCGGCAACACCGGCAGCCGGTGAGGCAGAGCCAAAGGAGGAAGGGATGGTTTATCCCGACCTGTCGGAGCTGCCCGACCTTGCGGCACATGACCCGTCGGTGCCACCGCCACCGGGACTCATGGCCGCGGCAATAGCTGTCACAGTGCTCTGCTTCCCCCCTACCGGCATCGCAGCCATTTATTACGCCCGGAAAGCCGCGCAGGAATGGAAGAAGTCAAGAGGACGAGAGTCGGCCGAGGCCGTCAGATATGCCAAGATGTGGACAGGCGTCTCTCTAAGCATCGGACTCCTCTGCTATGCCACACTGATACGGCTATTGTAGAGCTATCAAGGCATTATATCGCCTCATAGATTCATTCATCAAGCATTTACATCGTCTTAATTGCCTGTATCGGAAAATTTAGTTAACTTTGCAAGTCAGATATCACACGCTATGGAATTTGAAACTTTGGCATGTTGACAAAGATATTAAACACACTATCGTAAGAAATCAAATGAAAGCCATAAGGATATATTTCTTAGGAATCATCATAATGTCGGCGTTGTTGCTGACGGGGTGCTCGGCGCCCAAGAAAATCACCTATTTTCAGGATACAGACACGAATGCCGTGATACAGGCACCAACGCCGTCGCAAATAAAGATAGAGCCTGGCGACAAGCTGTCGATCATCGTAAAGACGAAGGATGCGGCGGTGTCGGCGTTGTTCAATCTGCCGGTATATTCATCGCGTATAGGCCAGGGAGCACCGAGCAACGGGACCACTACCGAGCAGCGCAACTATACGGGGAGCGGCAACGACGGTGTGGCAAGCTATACGGTGGCGCCTGACGGGAAAATAGACTTTCCGGTGCTGGGTTATCTGGAAGTGGCGGGTATGAGCCGTTCGGAGCTTGCCGCCTTCATCAAGGGAGAGCTACTGGGCCGCAACCTTGTCAAGGATCCCACGGTGATAGTCGAGTTCCTGAGTTCCGGCTTCAGTGTGATGGGAGAAGTTGCGCGGCCGGGACGTTACGACCTGAACCGCGACCAGATAAACGTGCTGGAGGCTATAGCACTTGCCGGCGACCTCACCATCAACGGCCAGCGCGAGAATGTGAAGGTGGTGCGCCAGTTCCCCGGCGGCAAGATAGAGACCTACGACCTTGACCTCACCAACGCCAAGCAGATGACGTCGAGTCCCGGCTTCTACCTCCACCAGAACGATGTGATATACGTGGAGCCAAACAACCAGCGCAAGCGCTCCAGTACCGTAAACGGCAACAACGCCCTGAGCGTCGGTTTCTGGGTATCGGTGGCTTCTCTGCTGACATCAGTGGTCACCACTGTGGCCGTATTCATCAACAAGTAAGAAATCATGGAAGAGAATAAGGCAAGACAGCAGAATCAGGAAGAACAGGAGGATTTCAACATAAAGAATTTTCTCACAGTATGTCTTCATCACTGGCGATGGTTTCTGTTGTCGGTGATAGTATTCTGCGTGTTGGGGGCATTGTATGCGTTGACGCGGGAACCTCTCTACACCCAGAAGATGTCGGTACTTGTCAAGGATCAGGATGGAGGCGCCCCCGACGTGGGCAGCGCGTTCGCCACCATGGGCCTCGGCGGCATGAACACAAGCGTCTACAACGAGATTCTTGCGCTGCAGTCGCCGTCGGTGCTCGCAGAAGTGGTCAAACGGCTTGACCTTTCCACGAGCTATTACAGCAAGGGTACGTTCCATCCCACGGCACTGTATGGCCCGACTCTGCCATTCAAGGTGGAGTTTCTCGACCTTCCCGAGGATGCGGCAGCCGGTTTCAAGGCAAAGACGTCTCCCGACGGGTCGCTGACATTATACGACTTCTATAAGTCAGAAAATGGCGAGACCGAGGAATTTGATAAAGAAGTGCGCGTAAAGCCCGGCATTACAGTAGGCACCCCGATAGGTCGTCTATCAGTAATGCCCAATGCCGCTTATAACCCGGCACTCGCCATGAAAGGGAAGAAACAGAAACCGGTTTCCGAGATAACCGTCGACAAGATGTCCCCGATTGACGCGCTTGAGATATACAGCAAGCAGGTAAGCATGGAGCTTGCCAACGACGACGCGGAAGTCATCGACATGTCGGTAGTAGACAATTCTCTGCCACGCGCCAAGGATATATTGGAAGAAATCGTGAAGGTGTACAATGAGAACTGGGTCGAGGACAAGAACCAGATAGCACGTGCCACCTCCACCTTCATTGACGACCGTCTGCAGCTCATAGAGAGGGAACTGGGAAATGTCGACTCCGACATCTCGCGTTACCAGTCGGAGCATCTTGCCATAGACATGCAGTCGGCCACCAAGCTGTCGCTGGAGCGGACGAACCTTATCTCCAACCAGATGCTCGAAGAGCAGAACAAGCTCTCCATGGCCACCTATCTGCGCGACTATCTCGGCAATCCCCATAACGCCAACAGGGTAATCCCCGTGAACAACGGCATCTCCAACACCCTGGAGATGCAGATAAGCACCTACAACCAGCTGCTTCTGGCCCGCAACACCCTTGCCGAGACCACTTCCGACACCAACCCGCTGGTGGTGGACTACGACATCCGTCTCAAGGGAGAAAGGGAGGCCATCGTCAACGCCATAGGTACCCAGATCGCCACCCTCAACAAAAACATACACAACATGCAGGGGGCAAAGGGTTCGGCACAGTCGAGCCTCGCCGAAGTCCCGGGCAAGACCAAATACCTTCTCTCTGTGGAGCGTCAGCAGAAGGTCAAGGAATCGCTATACCTCTACCTGCTGCAGAAGCGTGAGGAAAACGAGCTGAACCAGACCTTCAACGCCAACAACCTGCGCATCATCACCCCACCGATGGGACCCACACGTCCCGTGTCGCCAAAGAAGAAGATGATAGTGATGGTCTGTCTGGTGATAGGGATAGCGTTGCCGACGGTATTGCTGTTTGTTGCCGAGGCCACCGACACCACTGTGCGCTCGCGCCAGGATCTCGAGAAAATGGCGGTTCCGTTTGTTGGCGAGATTCCCTATGTGGGCAAACGCACTCTGTTCTCCCGGCTGCGCAAGCCCAGGGCAAAAAACAGGCTCAAGGGCACACAGCTGGAGAAAGTTCTGGATTCGGTGATACCAGGGAGCCGCGACGCCGTGACGGAATCGTTCAAGATAGTACGCGGCAATATCGACCTTATGTCGCGCAAACAGGAGGGATGCAACGTAATCCTCATGACATCGCTGCATCCTGGCTCCGGCAAATCGTATGTGGCATACAATCTGGCCGCTTCCTTCGCTCTCAAGAACAAGAGGGTGCTGGTGCTCGACGGCGACCTTCGCCACGGCTCCATGTCGATGTATGTCGGCATGCCCAACCGTGGCCTGAGCAATTACCTGTCGGGATCCACCGACGACTGGCAAAGTCTTGTGGTGGATGTTCCCGGTCATCCCAACATGTGGACCATGCCCATCGGGCACAGGCCGCCGAATGCCGCCGAACTCCTCGAAGGCGACCGGTTCAGGACGTTCATCACCCAGGCTCGCAACGACTATGACTATATAATCATAGACTGTCCGCCGGTCGACGCCGTAGTGGACACCCAGCTGATTGCCGAATATGCCGACCGAACCATCTTCGTGATACGCGCCGGTCTCTTCGAGAAGAAATCCCTTAAGGAAGTCGATGAGCTCTATCATACAAAACGGTTCCCGAAACTGTCGATAGTACTCAACGGTTCCGACTACCGCGGCGACCGCCGCCGCGCATACTCATACTTCGAATAAGATACCGCCGCCGGCATGGGATACACAGGCAAGACAGGATGTGTGATGGTGCTCTACAACCATCAGCCCGACTCCCTGAAAAAGGGAATCGGCTCCCTGTTGGCGCAATTCGACATGCTTGTGCTCGCCGACAACACTCCCGGCCGCAACGATTCTAACGCCTTCGCCGACGACAGAATCATCTATATCCCTCTTGGTGCCAACAAAGGGATAGCCTGTGCCCAGAACATAGGCGTGAAAACGCTTATCGACAATGACGTCGATTATGTGTTCTTCTCCGACCAGGACAGTCTCCTGCCTCCCGACATCTAAGAGAAGATGATTGCCGCCCATACCGCGCTGAAAGACGCCGGTATTCCCACAGGCTCGCTCGGAAGCATATTCGTCAACAGCAAGACGGGAAAGCCCTATGCCGACAAAAACGGTATCAAAGACCGGTTCATGGTTGACGACATTGAGGTCAGGGAGGTATTTTCGGTAGGATCGTCGGGGTCGATGATTCATCGTGACGCCTTCCTTGTCAACGGCGGCTTCGACGAGGCGCTGTTCATCGACGGCGTCGACAATGAATGGGGCTGGAGAGCGGCTGCCCGCCATAATATGCGTAATTTCGAGGTGCCCGGATGCGAGATTTCCCAGACGCTCGGCGAGGGCGACAATTCTATCATGGGCAAGCGAGTGTCGATATCTTCTCCGGCACGCGTCTTTTACCAGTTCCGTAATTACATATGGCTCTTCGGAAAGGATTACGTGCCCGCGTTCTGGAAATGGAGAAACTTCTGGAAATATGCCGTCAAGTTCTTCTACTTCCCCATCATGTGCAGCCCACGAGGGAAATACATGACCAATATCCTCAAAGGCATTCGCGACGGGTTCGGAATGCGGCGCCGATACCTCGACAAAGAGCAATTTCCGTTGTTCGATGATTAATGACTGACGATAAACGATTGATTCAAGACAGAAAATAATAAGACATGAATATATTGGTAACAGGCGGAGCGGGATTCATCGGGTCGCATCTATGCGATTCGCTCACGGCCGCAGGCCATGACGTAACCGTGGTCGACAACCTCGTGCTCGGTAAGGTGGAGAACATATCTCATCTTCTCGACAAGGGAAATTTCAGGTTCATCGAGGCAGACATCCTGGACACACCGGTAATGGAGCAGGTTTTCCGTGACGGCAAATTCGATATGGTCTACCATCTGGCGGCAAATTCCGACATACAGAAGGGAGGGCGCGACCCGCTGGTGGACTACACTCTGACCTTCAACACCACCTTCGCGGTGCTTCAGCTCATGAAGGAGCATGAGGTCAGGAAACTGTTCTTCGCCTCCACATCGGCGATATACGGCGAGACGAGCGATTGTCTGACCGAGAATTACGGGCCGCTGCAGCCGGTGTCGAATTATGGTGCCGGCAAACTCGCCAGCGAGGCATTCATAAGCGCTTTCAGCTCCACTTACGGCATACAGACGTGGATCACGCGGTTCCCCAACGTGGTTGGCGAACGCTTCACCCACGGCGTGATCTTCGACTTCATAAAGAAACTCCGCGCCAACCCTGCCGAGCTTGAAGTGCTGGGCAATGGCGAGCAGTGCAAGCCTTATGTTTATGTCAGGGACCTTATCGACGGCATCAACTTCGTGATAGCCAACAGTCACGACCGATTCAACGTATACAATCTGGGCAGCGACTCGCGCACCAAGGTAAAAGAGATCGCGGCCATGGTCATCGAGGAGATGGGTCTTGACGCCACCATACGCTATACGGGGGGCGACCGCGGCTGGGTGGGCGATGTGCCCGAGTTCCGGTACGACCTCTCCAAAGTGAACGGTCTCGGGTGGTCGGCTCCGCACGATTCCAACGCTTCCGTACGTCTGGCAATTCAAAAAGGACTGGGCAAATGAAGACAGTGGTCATCGCCGGTGGAAAAGGCACGAGGATAGCGTCAGTGAACAGCGACATTCCCAAGGCCATGATTCCGATAGAGGGGAAACCGATTTTGGAGTATGAGCTCATGATGGCGCGCGAACAGGGATTCAACGACTTTATCTTCATAATCGGGCACCTCGGCCGGCATATCAGGGAATATTTCGGCGATGGCTCA
>CABUTY010000079.1 GCA_902494595.1 uncultured Porphyromonadaceae bacterium
CATACGCCACATCAATCCAACCAGATACTTCCAAGGGCATGCTCATAAAAGCATGCCCTTCTTCATAACCTACTCGAACCTTAATACATATTAATTAGGGTCTGCAAATCATAACAAAGACTAAAAAGAATAATTTACCGATATTTTTTTCCGTTTGAGCATTTGAAATTTCGGAAAAATTGGTAATTTTGCATGTTGGAACGCGATAGGATGTCGGGAGGGGCCAAAGAAGGACTGACCGATGGATGTGGGACCCGAAGACAGCGTGCTATTATTAACACCCAAGTATTAATACCCAAGAGAAGCTCAACAGCCGACCTTAGAACCAGGAACTCAAATTATCGAAATCACCTGCAGACACAAGTCTGCCACGATTAAGGAGATAAACAAACCAACAATACACAAACAAAACCAAGTTAATCAAAAGATTATGGAATCTCAGAAACCAATGGCTCCCAAGCCGGCAGCTCCTGCGACGGCAGCTGCGAAAGTCAAGAAAGAAGAAAAGATCAGCAACGTACGCGGTATCCGCAACGCCTTCCTGGTGATTCTGGCGTGTGCAGTGGCAGCTGTATGTATCTTCCTTTTCGCCATGGGAGCACCCAGCAACTTCGAAGGAGGCACAACCGACGGACATCCTCTGAACCTGGCCGGTACCGTATACAAAGGCGGTTTCATCGTGCCTATTCTGATGACCCTTCTTCTGACGGTAATCGTACTGTCGATAGAGCGTTGGATTGCCATCAGCAGCGCCAGCGGCAAGGGCAACACCACGAAATTCGTTGCCGACATCAAGGCTGACCTGGCCGCCAACAAGATTGACGCCGCCATGCAGCGCTGCCGCAACCAGAAAGGCTCCGTAGCTTCCGTAGTTTACAACACTCTGGTGAAGTACAAAGAGATGGAAGCCAACGACACCCTGAGCAAAGAGCAGAAGCTCACCACTCTCCGCAATGCCGTAGAGGAGGCTACCGCCCTCGAGATGCCGGGTCTGTCGCAGAACCTCCCCATCATCGCTACCCTCACCACTCTCGGTACTCTCGTCGGACTTCTCGGTACCGTTATGGGTATGATCAAGTCGTTCCAGGCTCTTGCAGCTTCCGGTTCGCCTGACTCCACCGAACTCTCCACAGGTATCTCCGAGGCCCTTGTGAACACCGCCTTCGGTATCGCTACCGGTGCCTTCGCCGTTATCTCCTACAACTTCTTCACCAACAAGATCGACAACCTCACCTACGCTATCGACGAAATCGGTTTCTCCATCGTAGCTACCTACGCTGCAACCCACAAATAATCAGTGGAGAAAGACACTCAACTTGTAAAACCGATTTAAACAGACAGCAAAAATGGGAAGAGTAAAAATAGCCAAGAAGAGCACATTCATCGACATGACGGCGATGAGTGATGTGACGGTGCTTTTGCTTACCTTCTTCATGCTGACCTCGACCTTCCTTTCAAAGGAGCCTACGCAAGTGATAACCCCGCCCTCGGTATCAACCGAGAAGGTGCAGGAAACCAACTACGTGCAGGTGCTTCTGAGTCCCGAAGGGAAAGTCTGGCTCTCGATGAACAACGACACCTCCAAGAACTGGAGTAATGAAAAGATGCGCGCAGCGCTGTTGGACAAAGTGAGCGAGATTTACAACGAGACGCATAAGAACAAGATAAGCTTCACACCGGAGCAGAAATATGCCTTCAGCAAGATAGGTACCTTCGGCGTGCCGTTGAACCAGATGGGAGCTTTCCTGGATCTGGCCGGCCAGCAGGAGGGACAGACAGCAATGGACAAATGGATGGACGGTTCTGACGGAAATCCCAACCACACATCGGGTATACCCATTTCATGGAACAAAGACGAGGCCAACCCGACAGAGTTCCAGATGTGGATGAAAGCGATGCGTCAGACCGACAACGAGAACCTCGCTGCAGCCATCAAGGATGGTTCGGGCGTGGCTATCAAGGCCGACCAGAACACAGCCTTCGACGTTGTGCACATGGTGATGGACAACCTCCAGACCATCCATATGAATAAGTTTACGTTATTGACGGCTCTTAAGGGAGAGGAAGAATAAGAAAATGGCAGAAGTTCAGCAAAACGACGGCGGCGGCAAGAAAAAAGGCGCCCAGAAAAAGATGCAGATCAGGGTGGACTTTACCCCCATGGTCGACATGAACATGTTGCTCATTACGTTCTTCATGCTCTGTACGACAATGATCAAATCTCAAACATTGACAATCGCCTTGCCCTCCAACGAGAAGGTAGACAACGTTGAGAACATGTCGCAGGCATCGGCCGACGATGCAGTGACCATCATTCTCGACGCCAAGCGCAAAACCGGCTCGTTCGAAGTAGACACAGTCAACGGCAAGGTGGTTCCCGTGGTTTACTACTACTTCGGGAAGCCTGGCGGCGAAGCCGGCCTCGGCTCGACTCCCGAATCAGTGGCAGCCAACAACAACCTTCAGGAATCTGAGTTCCTCAGCAACGACGAGAAATCAGGCAAAGCACGCGGCATCCGCGAGATTATCCAGCAGCGTAACAAAGACGTGCTCGAGAAAATCACGGAGCTGAAGAAAAAGTACGCCGACGGCGGTTTCGGCAGCCTTGAGACCAAGGAAGGTCGCGAGAAAGCCCAGGCCAAATACGACGAAGAGGCTTCAAAAGTCCGCAAGGACGAGAACCTCAAAAAGCCTGTAATCATTATCAAATCGACTCCCCAGGCTTCCTACGGCAGCCTCGTCTCGGTGCTCGACGAAATGCAGATCAACTCGATTTCCAAGTATCAGATCGATAACATGACGAAAGCCGACTCCACTATGGTGATCGACTATCAGAACCGTCATCATAAGTAATGTTGGATTTATTAACCTTTAAAGCAAGCAGAAAAAATGGCTAAAAGTAGTGTAGATCTGACATCACGCGCATGGAATGACCTGATATTCGAAGGCAAGAACAAAGACTTCGGAGCCTACCAGATAAGAAAACAGAGCGACAAGCGTCACAATATGGCTATGCTCTATATGCTTATCGGACTGGTAGTAGTGTTCTTCCTGATTCTGGGTTATAGCAAATACTCCGACTATCGTGCCGAGCAGAAGGCTCTCGAGCTGAAGGAACAGCGCGAGAAGATGATGCAGGCTCAGATGGCCGAGCAGGAAGCCGAGCCCGAGGAAGAGGAAGTGGAAGAACAGAAGTTCGAACAGCCTGAAGTGGAAGTACCCGAAGAGGTTCTGGCCACCGTACAGGTAACCCAGATAGCAATCGTTGACGCCGACAAGGTGAAAAACGAGGTAATGGATATGGATACCCAGAAAGAGGACAACACCGCCCGCGGCGTTGTGACTCAGGAAGGTAGCGACGACGCCGACAAATTCAAGGCCGTGCAGGAACAGGTTGTGGTCAAGGAACCGGAGCCTGAGGTAAAGCACAAAGAAGAGGAAATCTTCGTGGCTGTAGAGCAGCAGGCCGAGTTCCCCGGCGGTCAGGCTGCCCTTATGAAGTGGCTTTCCAACAATATCCGCTATCCCGAATCGGCTCAGCAGAACGACATCCAGGGTCGCGTTATAGTGAAGTTCGTGGTTGAGAAAGATGGTTCCATCGGCAATGCCACCATCCTCAAGGGTGTGGACAGAGATCTTGACCGCGAAGCTATCAGAGTCGTTAAGAAGATGCCCAAATGGCAGCCCGGCAAGAACAATGGTGTAGCCGTTCGTTCTTACTTCAACCTGCCTGTAACCTTCAGACTCCAGAACCAGTAAATTACTGAGATTCTCCATATCGGGAAGAGGATGGTTTAAACGAACTGTCCTCTTCCTTTTTTTATATCCCCGTTATTTAATCTTTTATATTCTCCGTTATTGCACCGGTCGGAATTTTTAGTTAATTTTACAATTCAAATGGCAAACGACCTCATGAACCCAAAATTACTCCAATTGTTAAATAAATAGAAACCAAAAACATTAAAGTTATGAAGGGAAATGAAGATAATCGTCAGGGGATGCCCAAAGGAGGGCGACTGGCTTTCGGGATTCTTATGATATTCGTATACGTAGGAATGGGGCTGCTGTTCATCTTCAACGTGTTCAATATTGACAGCCGGGCATTCAGCTGCGTCATCGGCGGCGTGCTGTGTGCCTATGGCGTATGGCGCGGATACCGTCTATACCGGGGCTGGAATTAGAATCAGCCACAACCCTCTCTCCCTCCCTTTCAATCTCTTAATAAACATCACTTTACGATTATGAAAAGAATAAGGACGGGATTGCTTCTGTTGGCCTGTCTGGCCATGATAGGCGCCGCATCGTGCGGCAAAATCAAGAAAGGCGAATACGCCAAGGGAAGCGCCACCATATTTTGCGACGACGGATTCAAGAACATTCTTGAAGAAGAGATAGAAGTGTTCGAATATTCCTATCCCGGGAGTTCGATAATCCCGTTCTATGTCGACGAACAGTCGGCCATCGACACTTTGATGGCCGACGGCACCCAGGCAATAATAGTGACGCGGGAACTCACCAAGGAACAGATACGGTACATGAAGGACAAATTCAAGCGGGTGGTACGCACTCGTCCGATAGCCGTGGATGCCGTGGCGCTCATCACCAACAAGAGCAACGATGTACAGTCGCTCTCGATGACCGAGATCGGAGAACTTCTCAATGGCAAGAAGACCCGCTGGACCGACTTTGGCGGCAACGACACCACTGCCGTAAGGATAGTGTTCGACAATGCCGGCTCGTCGACGGTAAGCTATATGCGCGATACCTTCCTGCCCGCCGGCGCCAAGATTTCCGACAATCCCCATGCCTTCGCGCAGAAAAACAATGCGGCGGTATTCGACGTAGTCAAGAAAGACAAGAACGCCCTGGGTATCATCAGCGTAAGCTGGCTCGGCGACGACCTCAGCCTTGCCCAGAATGTGCCAGTCGACAAACGTTATGAAGATTATCAGAATCAAAATGATACCATTGCCACTAAACTAACTACCGCCGTCAATGTCTTAAAAATAAGCAACCCTACGGAAAAGAACGACTTCGACCCCGTTGCATATAAGCCTTATCAGGTATATATCAATTCGGGAGAATATCCGTTATTTAGAAAGGTCTACATGATATCGACGGCCTCCAACTCGACGGTACTGTATAGCTTCTATACCTTCGTAACGGGATTTGCGGGTCAGAAAATCATTAGCCGCACGGGCATTTTACCCTACAACGTAAGCGCCCGGGTTGTGGAACTGAAATAGTGAGAATAACAAGATATGAACAAGATATGAAATTCAAAGGAATCATCACGCTCTGCATGTGCGGAGCCTTCGCCTTGGGAGTATCGGCCCAGACCCATGTGGAGGGTCAGGAATACTTCAAGGCCGACCAGTTCGATAATGCCAAGGAACTGTTGACTCGTGCCCTCAACAATGCGGGTACCGACAAATCAGTCGCCAACTATTACCTGGGCATGATAGCAGTAGAGGAAAACAAGCTCGACGAGGCCGGCAAATACTTTGCCGCCGGCGTACAGGCCAACCCCGACTATGCCTACAACTATGTGGGACAGGGATTGCTGAAGCTCAAGAGCGGAGATGCCAAGACTGCCGAACAGGATTTCAAGCAGGCCGACAAGCTCGCCAAGAAGGATCCGGGCGTTGTGATAGCTATAGCCCGCGCCTACAACGACGTTGACCCCGTGGCTTATGCCAAGCAGATTGACAAGAATGTGGAGAAAGCCCGCAAGTGGAACATGCAGAACCCCGACATCTACATCTTCGAGGGAGACCGTTTCCGCGTGCAGAAAGATGCCGGCAAGGCTGCAGGCATGTACGAGATGGCAGCCAACTACGACAAGGCCGCTGCCCCCGCATACGTGAAATATGCAAGCCTCTTCACCCGCGTCAACCAGGACTACGCCATCAAGAAGCTTCAGGAGCTTCTGAGCGTAAATCCTAACTCGGCTCTCGGACAGCGAGAGCTCGCCAACGCCTACTACAACAAAGGCGATTACGCCAATGCCGCCAAACAGTATGCCGCATATGTCAACAACCCGAGCCACTTCAAGAGCGACGAGAACCGCTACGCGTTCCTCCTCTTCTATGGCGGCGACTTCCAGAAAGGATACGACTATGCCACGCAGCGTCTCAAACAGAATCCTGCCGACTTCACCGCGATGCGTTACCAGTTCATGAACGCCGCCCAGATACCGGCGCTCAAGGACCAATACCTCACCCTGGCTGAAAATCTGGTCAAGACACATGCCAAGAATCCCAAGGAGAACCGTTTCGCTCCCATCGACTATAACCTCATCTCGCAAGAGCTGAGCAGCGCCAAGAAATTCGACGAGGCTGTGAACCTTCTTGAAGAGGGTATCAAGGACAATCCCGACAATGCCGCCCTCAACAAGCAGCTCGCCATGATCTACATCGACGCCAGCGACACGATTCCCAACAGCCTCGCTCTTGCAGCAAAGGCTTTCAAGGGTTATATCGACAAGACTGAGGAGC
>CABUTY010000080.1 GCA_902494595.1 uncultured Porphyromonadaceae bacterium
CCGTATGCTCGGCATATATCATGGCGCCGCCGACAAGAAACCTGTCAAGGAGGTGAAATTCGACGACCTGAAGCTCTCCTCGATGGATGCTGAAGATGCCGTGATGCACAGCGGCGATGACCCGCTGACTTTCATCGACATATACTTCATCAACGGACAGATGGATCTCTGGGATGCCGCCGGCAAGGAGATAGGCGTAGCCCTTAACAAAGTGGCCAAGGATGACGAGGCTATGAAACTCCACACTCCTCTCAACGGTTCCAAGGAACAGCTCAAACCGGGAAGATGCTCCGGATTTGTAAAGAAAATGGAGGATGGCAACATCTTCTGGACCCATACGAGCTGGTGCTGTCTGTTTGCCCAGTCGTGCGCCATGACATATGTCATAGGGAGCGACTTCCTGACCCAGAACACGTTCTGCCCCGGTCAGTTCGGCTCCAACACCGACTTTGGCTTCAACGGTCATGGCATAGGTTTCAATGAAACCACCGAGACTTATTTCTACAATGAGTCGAAAACCTTGGGCGTATGGCTCACCTGGCGTGCCGCCGCCGCCGAGATGTTCGCTAAATCAATCGATGAGTTCTACGACTATGTGAAAATCGACAATACGGGCACATACCTCAATGCCTACATGATAGTCGACGCCTATAAGGGGGAGTTCGGCATGATCGACATGAGCTATGCGCGCTTCGCTCTGTTCAAGGGCGACGGCAAGAAGCTGACCGTGACTGACTCCACGGGCTACGAGCCTACGTTCCTCGACTGGGATCACCATATGGTTACGGAAAGCCATGTGTTGGGATGTAACAATCCTTCGTACAAGCGCATATGGCGCGAGCTGCAGACCATCGACGGCGCTCCCAAACGCCGCTATCAGCTATGGCGCAACATAGCCAATGTGCACGACATGGAGAGTGCCAAGGCCCTCGTGACCTACAACGAGAGTCTCGAACCTATCTCAATAGCCGGCCGCTGGGACAAGAACATGGGAACGTCGGAGTTCCTGCGCTACCAGCCTCACGGTTCTATCGATGCAAAGGCCTTCAGCACCGAAAAAATCAAGGAAGTGCTCGCCTCTCTCTCAATGGAACCATCCATCAACGGCAAGAAGACTTCTTTCCTGATGAAATTCGGCAGCCCTTACATCGACGGTACCCCGTTCATCTGGAGCGAAAGCCGATGGGCCAAGTTCAAACTCCCTGAAGAGGAAGACTGCATCCCCGACGCTATCGACGGCGCCTGGAATCCCGTGAAGATGTTCATGGAATAATCCTCTTCTCCCCTTTCACTCCATAAAAAAATAAAATCATGGCTAATTATAAAGCAAATTTCAAAAATACGGAGCCCACGCAGTTTGTGCTCGACGAGTACACCTGCGGCTTCGCCCAGTGTGTCGACAACAACTGGAACTATGCCATCTATGCACAGAATCCAGACATCAGCATCTACCAGAACGAGTACAATGCCGGCTATGTGCAGGGGAAGGTCCAGACGGGCAAGACCATACTTGCCACCCGCGACAACTCATGGCGCAACTTCCTGATAGGCGCCACTCCGCAGAATGCCCTCTCGATAGAGGTGAAACCAGAATATCTATCGGTGGCCGGCCAGACCGTCGTGGAGAACTACAACTATACCTATGAATGGGTCACGGCCCGTCAGGACGACCCCAAGGTACAGAAAATCATCCGGCTGATGTTCCGGCAGCTCGGCATCTATGACGGAGCCGCCGACAATACTCCCCGCAAGGAGGTGCAGATGTCGGATCTTGCCCTCGCCTCTTACCCGGCCGACCAGCTCAAGCTGGGTTTCGGGCCCGACAAGCTGTCGCTCCTCGATGTGATATTCATCAACTCCCAGTATGACCTCTTCGACTGTCTCGGCGACAAGTTAGGACTCGTTATGGGCTATGGCACCGCCAAGAAATCCACGTCAAAGGATCGTCCTGACCATTGCACTTCGTTCACCAAGATCCTTCCCGACGGGGATGTGGTATGGACCCACAACTCATGGTGCTGCTTCTGGGCCCAGTCGTGTGCCGTGACCTACTTTATCGGCGAGGATTTCGTGACACAGAACGCCAACTGCCCCGGACAGTTCGGCTCCAACACCGACTTCGGCTTCAACGGCAATGGCATAGGCTTCAACGAGACGACCCACGTGGACCTCTACGACAAGACAAAGGTTGACGGAATATGGCTCACATACCGCTCGGCAGCCGCCGAACAGTTCGCCCGTAACATCGACGAGTTCTACGACTATTGCTCGCTCGACAATACCGGCACATACCTCAACGGATACCATATCATCGACGCCAACACCGGCGAGATCGGACTTCTCGACATGAGCTACAACCGCTTTGTACTCTTCAAGAGCAATGGCAAGGAGATGACCATGAAGGATTCCACGGGATACGTGCCCAATCATCTTGACTATGACCATCACCTCATCTCCACGAGCCATATCTTTGGCGTGAACCAGCCGGTGTCGTGGTGGGTAGGTTATGAGCTGGAGAGCATGAATCTCCGTCCGATGCGTCGCAACCAGCTGTGGCAGCGTCTGGGCACCGTTACCGATGTGGAGACCGCCAAGGATCTTATCACCTATACCGAGGATCGCGAGCCGTTGTCAATTTACGGGCGATGGGATCTCGGTTACGGCACTACGGAGATGCCGCGTGTACGCCCCGACGGGTCGGTGGATGCCAAAGCGTTCTCGGCAAAACTCATCAAGGAGACTCTCGCCGGACTGTCGCGAATACCTGACATCAACGGCACAAAGACTTCCTTCTGGATGAAGTTCGGCACGGCACATGTGCAGCAGACTCCCTTCATATGGAGCGCAAGCCAGTTTGCCGACATGAAGATGCCCGAGGCCGACGACTACGTGCCTGATGCCCTTGACGGCAAATGGAACCGAGTCAAGATGTTCATGAAATAAATAAGCAGGCATACTACTCACCGGCGAGGATTTCATAGATTGCTTTGTCGGTGAGTTCCTGACGGTATCGGCCGGCTGTTGACAATGCACCGCGCGACAATCTAATGTAAAGCGCCCTGTCGGTCAGCAGCCGGCCGATTGCCCTCTCTATATCCGACAGGTTCTCCACATCGATTCGATAGCCGTTGACACCATCTTCCACCAGGTCGGCTATGCCGCCCACGGTGGGCACGACAGCCGGCAAGCCGGCTCCCATTCCCTCCAAGGCAGTCAGTCCGAAGGTCTCTATGAATCTGTGCCGATCGGTAAGATTCACAACGACCGAGGCATCATTGTAGAAACGGCATACATCCTTCTGACGGGGATAAATATTGAGATTGGCGGGGAGGTCTTCCGTCTGCGCGGAGATAAAGTCGCCGATATGGGCAGGGGAATCATTAATCACCAGCTCGAAACGGAACTGTGGCATCCGGCGTGCCAGCTCCAGAAATTCGCCGGTACCCTTGTAAGTCTTGAGACTACTCAGCATCAACACTTTCTTACGTCCGAAGGCCGCTTCCGGATTAGGTTTCAACCGCCGGCGCATCTCTTCGGGAATGGCATTAGGCACTACGTGTACCCTGCGGCGTCGGCTCAGAAGTGCACGCTGATATTCGGAAACGCATATAATGTCGGAGGCGAGCCATTCCATGACCTTGCCGAGAATGCGATACGCCATTCCTTTGGCAATGACGGCTTCATGATAATGATATACCACACGCTTACCTAAGAGGCGACCCGCCAAGGCGGCCCCGACAGGAAGGACAGTGTTTACATAGAAAACGGGGCGCACAAATATATAGCGCCAGGACGCAGCGAACATCCTGAGCTGAGCCCAAAGGAACAGAGGCAGCGTTGCCGCCCCGCCAAACCGATAGCAGAAATGCCTTACAGGGATGTCGAGTGTGTCAAGTACACCACCCCGCGACGTATGCAGCAGCACATCCACTCCGCGCTTCCGCAGTCCCGTGATAACCGCCCGCAAAGCCTTCGGACTCCCGCTATAGTCATTGAGCAAATGAAAAGCCACCAGTTTCATGATTCCCTCAGTCTTCTGTCCACAATATGGTCATTGTTGCAAAATTAATGAATTTCCGAGATACTGCAAAAGGTTCTACCCTTTTACTCGCATGATATATCTTCATTATGATTACCTACATAACTAAAACTAAATTATGATTACCTACATGACTAAGAACAGGATCCGCAGAATGCGTTCTTTAAACCTTACCGGCGTATAGATTGTTACCATTGCATGATGCATATGTTATTATATGCGAAATTAAACAAGCATGTATAAGATAAAAAAGTTGATGCTATGAAATTTGAACAACCAAGATTGCCCTATGCCATAGATGCACTGCAGCCGGCGATATCGGCCAGAACCATCGACTTCCATTATGGCAAACATGAGAAGACTTATATCGATACTCTCAACACGCTGATTGAGGGAACCCCCTTCGCCGACATGTCGCTCGAAGAGATTATAACCAAAAGCGACGGCAAACTCTTCAACAATGCCGCCCAGGCCTGGAACCATATCTTCTACTTCTTCCAGTTCTCGCCCAACGGCCTTAAAGCGCCATCTGGGAAGCTCGCGGAGAAAATCGACGCCACCTTCGGCAGCTTCGACGACTTCAAGAGAATCTTCGAAGAGAAGGGAGCCACTCTGTTCGGCTCGGGATGGGTATGGCTGTCGGCAGACAAGGATGGCGAGCTTCACATCACGCAGGGCGCCAACGCCTCAAACCCCATGACCGACGGTCTGAGACCTATCCTCGTCTTCGACGTATGGGAACACGCTTATTATCTTGACTACCAGAACCGCCGCGCAGAATACCTGCACAACCTCTGGCAGGTGGTCGATTGGGACATCGTCTCAATGCGCTACGAATAATCGAGGCAGAAAGTCAACAAGATAGCGCCGCCAGTTCTGCCAGGTGTGGTCTCCCTCGCTCTCGTTATAGACATAAGGGTATCCGTTATGGTCGAGAAGCCGGCGATACTCGTCGGTCATCCCCTTGAGACTGTCGTCGCTCCCTATCGCGATATAATACAATGCCGGTGGATTGGAAAATTCATCGGCAAGTTTTTTGTCCATATCCTCATAGATGGTAAAAACGCGGGGAGTGCCGCCGGTCGACTTCCCGAAAAGCCCTCTGAAATCATCCTTTACCGAGGTGACCGATTCAATAAGTCCCTTTACCTTTCCGCCATGCTTCGTATTGATGCCGTTAACGGTCTGCGGAGAGAAGAGCCCTACATAATCGAAGGCATCGGGATTGTTCATGGCCAGAAACATTGAATGCAACGCGCCCAACGACAGCCCGGCCACGGCGCGGCTCTTCTTGTCGGTCTTCACACGGTATCCGCTCTCGACATAGCTCACCACATCCTGGAAGAATGTCGATTCAAAACCGCCCATCATCGAGTTGAGATTCTTTGCGGAAGGTTTTACATCGGGGTTACGGGGGTCGCTGCCCGGTGCCGAACGCAAATCATCGTTCCCGTTGGGCATTACCACCACCATGGGCCGACATCGCCCGTCGGATATCAGGTTGTCGAGAATCTGCACCACCCGGCCACATCCCGACCATGCATCCTCATCGCCCCCCGACCCGTGCAGAAGATAAAGCACAGGGTACCGCCGCGTGGTGTTGCCATTGTAATCAGGAGGCAGATATACTTTCATCCGGCGTTTCTCCATGCCAGGTAATTTCGACGGATACCATACGGTCTCCAGATTGCCGTGAGGCACATCACTGTCGGCGAAATTGTCGCCCATACCTCCCGGAACTATGAACCAGCTCAGACTGTCGGCAATATCCCTTACCTTGTCGGGATTCATCGGATCCATGATCACATTCTCGTCGTCATCGTCAAGCTCGAAGGAATAGGTATAGAAATCCGACGGCAATGCCTCGGTAACGGCCCTCCAGTTGCCCTCTTCCTCCTCCCCCACACGTTCCATCTCCAGCTTACGCTGCCTACTGAAAAGCCCGCTTCCCAACAGGCTCTTGTTCTTGTTGAAACTGCCTATGACATGCACCTCGTCGATATCTTCGTCATCAAGATGCAGCGTAAAAGTCACTCTTCCGTCAGGAGCTACCTTCGGTGTTCTGTCGGCATATGCCAACGGCGTCATGACAGCCAGCAGAGCGATGATGATTCCTGTCCTCATATCAAGTCAAGCTGTAATTAGGGTTATACAATCCGGTAGTTGCCCATCTTCGCCGACAATCTTCACATTGCTTACGAAGCCGTCGGCGCAGGCCTCGAATATAAGCCGCGCATCCTCGGAGGCAAAGCGGGCATAAACCATGGTCCGGGGATAAATAAGAGCAATCGTGAGAGCCAGCTCGCCATTACCCGAGGCAGCATCCACGCATATGGCGGCATTCTCTCCAAGGCTTTCTA
>CABUTY010000081.1 GCA_902494595.1 uncultured Porphyromonadaceae bacterium
AATCCTCGTCTTCACCCCCGGATTCTGGAAAAGATAGAAAATACGGACACTCCAGCGTGACAGATCAATAGACACAAGCCGGATTCCGGTTAAGTTCTGTGATTCCCCCAAAATGCGGTCAAAAGGCTGACAGAGGGAAAATTGTGAATGCACTGCAAATGGCTTGATCCGATAAATATGTTGTATAACATATTAGATAATTTTAATTTGTAAATATTTCTAAATAACTTTGTTGCGATACATTATTAGGAATTTTATTGTGAATATCATGAAGGGAATTAAGGTTTTGTTGGGAGTGGCACTGTTTTTTGTAATGTGTGGCTGTTGTTCAGTTGCGCGAGGAGAGAAATTGCTGACACTGGAGGAGATATGGCAAGATGGAGCGACGTGGCAAGAGGTAATGTCATGCGGTGACGAATTTACTTTTTTTAATTATTATATCGACGGATCGTTTGAGTATGATGGAAAAACATATTTGAAGGTCTTTTGGAATAATAGGGGCAGGGAGGAGTTTATTTTTGGTTTGAATGCTGAGGGGAGTATTCTTACCTTTGCCTTAGAACTTCCGATTCCTGCTCCGAATGCCGGAGATATGATATCATTCCCATACTGTGATTTCAGCAAGCTGAAGGTTGGGGAATGTTATGTTACCTCCGGTCTCCTTTTCAAACCGGACACCAAAGAGGCGTATATATATGATATGGAAAGTCCTGTGATGAAATCCAAGTTATCAATGCCTTGTCCCGATAGGTCAGACAGATGTCTGGAGATATATTCAAGCGAAGATGACGTATATAACAAATGGAATCCATATGAGACGAAATTAGTAGTAAGCGGTCTTGGATATGTGGGAGGATGGGCTCCGATGGTATTCCCATATGCGAATACTTCTCTTCCGGGATGTAATTATGCAGAGGAGACATTGTTTTTTAGGGATGGAGAAGGTAGAGAGATTTATCGGCATCCGCATTATGATCTGGTGATGAGCAGGGTAAGCGGCATTAAAAATATAGCAAAAGACAAAGAGGAGAGTATGACACTTTACACCATCTCGGGCAATAGGGTCATGACGGAAGCGACACCGGAGCATGTTTCCCGTCTCCCCAAAGGAATATACATAATCAAGAACGGCGACAGAACCCCAAGAATATTAATACGGTAAACACAGATTGGGTCAATTCTGAGATTCGGCAAAATTAGTTTGGCTGGCGGCTTGGCTATGATGCAGTTTTTTCTTAATTTTGCATTCCGTGAATGCGCGGCGGCGAAAGCCTATGGATAGCATGGGCGATCAGTTGTCGCGTTGTTAATTATTCTGTCAATGCAATCTAAGAATATATATAATTACAACGACTATACGCCGGATGTGTCGTCGCTCGACTCGCTTCCTACCGCTGAGGAGCTTGGGCAGCAGGAGATAGCGGCGGGGCGCCGCGCGGAGCCGCGTCGCGTAAGAGCCGCGCGCAAGACAACACGCGGCAAGGCTGCGCCTAAGCCTCAGCAGCCCGTCAAAACCGAGGGAACTCCTTTCATGAAGAAACTTGCCGAAGCATTCACCGGCACCTCGGCCAGAATGCTTTTCGGCATTTTCCTGTGTTGCCTCGCCGTCTACCTGCTGGTTTCATTCGTATCATATTTCACGGCCTGCGTAAAAGATCAGTCGCTAATTAACAGTATGCCCATAGGCACAGTGAAGCAGATAAGCAATGCCGGAGGGGAAGGAGGTGCCAGATTGTCGGAGTTCCTTATCAACGAGAGTTTCGGCGTGGGGTCGCTTGTTATTATAGCATGGCTCTTCTGCATAAGCCTGAAACTGCTTATAGGCAAGCCACATTTCAAGACGGTGGATTTCACCATCAAATGCCTTATAGTACTCGTCACGGCCTCTCTGATAATAGGGTTACTGACTATCAGCGCCCATACGCCGGTCAACTGGGGCGGCTATCACGGCAGGTATGTCAATGAGTTTGTCGTCAATTTTGTGGGATGGACAGGAGCGGTGCTGCTGTCGATATTCATGCTGTCGGTCTTCGTGGTGATCTGCCTCAGGGATGTGGTGAAATGGATCATGAAGAAGCGTCATGCCTATCTCGAGCGTCGTCGCAAGGCCGCCGAGGAGCGGGCCGAGCGTAAAGCCCGCGAAGAAGAGATAAGAAGGATGCAGCAGCAGGAGGTGATTGACGACATAAAGGCGGGCGAGACTACCGTTTTGAAGACCGATGACTTGGCCACGGTGATGGACCATGACACGCAGGTGGATTTCGCCGGTAACGAAATGCCCATATACAGTGTGGACAGCACGGCCACAGCTGGTGACAGTGAGGTGTCGGTGCCGCAGGAGACCAATGACCGCGCCGAGGCAGACGATAATGCCGATAATGTATCGGATGAAGACATTCGCGAACCGGAACCTGCCGACAATACAGCAACTGACGAGATACAGCCGGCACAGGACACCATTGAATCTGACAAGATGGTGGTGAATGTAAACGCCATCGGTCAGACCGACAAACCCAAACTCCGTTCGCAGATAGATTCATTCAAGGACCTCAATTATAAGTTCCCGCCCTTCGATCTCCTCAATCCGGGCAGTGAGCGCGTGAGCATAGATGCTGACGAGCAGATGGAGAACAAGGCGAAAATCGAGAAGACTCTCCTGAATTTCGGAATCCCCATCAAAAAGATCGAGGCCACGGTAGGTCCCACGGTCACGCTCTATGAGATAGTGCCCGATCAGGGCGTGAAGATAGCGCGAATCAGGAGTCTTGTCGACGACATAGCGCTCAGTCTCGCGGCGCGGGGTGTGCGTATCATCGCACCAATCCCCGGCAAAGGTACCGTGGGCATTGAGGTGGCCAACAAGGATCCGCAGACAGTGTCGATGCAGACTATCCTGAAGTCGAAGAAATATCACGACAGCAAGTATCATCTGCCCGTGGCGCTGGGTTCAACCATATCCAACGAGGTTTACATTGCCGACCTTGCCAAGATGCCGCATCTGCTGGTGGCCGGCGCTACCGGTCAAGGTAAGTCGGTGGGACTCAATGCCATAATAGCTTCGCTGCTGTACAGCAAAGCACCATGGGAACTGAAATTCGTGCTCATTGACCCGAAACAGGTGGAGTTCAGCCTGTATAACAAGTTGAAAAACCATTATATGGCTGTCATCCCGGGCGAAGAGGACAATGAGCCGGTGATTACGGAGATGGACCGAGTGGAGGCTACGCTCAATTCGTTGTGCATCGAGATGGAGGACCGTTACAGTCTGCTTAAAGCGGCGCATACCCGCAATATCGAGGAGTACAACGCCAAGATCGGGGCATGTCTGCTGAATCCTGAGGAGGGGCACCGTTACCTGCCCTATATCGTGGTGGTGGTGGATGAGTTCGGCGATCTGGTGATGATCAAGGGTAAGAGTGTAGAGATGCCGATAGCGCGTCTGGCGCAGAAGGCGCGGGCCGTGGGCATGCACGTGATAATAGCCACGCAGCGTCCGTCGGTCAACGTGATTACCGGTATCATCAAGGCCAACTTCCCGGCACGAGTGTCGTTCAAGGTCACGGCTGTGGCCGACAGCAAGACCATCCTCGACGCCACGGGAGCACAGCAACTGATAGGACGCGGCGACATGCTCATTTTCAACAATTCGGAAATGGTGCGTGTACAGTGTGCCTTCATAGATACCCCGGAGGTGGAGAACATTTGCGATTATATAGAGCGGCAGCCTGGCGCACAAGGCCCGTATGAACTTCCGGAGCCGGCCATGCCCAATGGCGAGGAATCGAAAGGTATAGGCGAAGTGTCGATGAAGGATCGTGACCCACTCTTCGATGAGGTGGCGCGGCTGGTGGTTTCGAAAAACCAGGCATCCACATCTTCGATACAGCGCATCTACTCCTTGGGATATACGCGGGCCGGACGAATCATGGATCAGCTGGAAAGTGCCGGCATCGTCGGCCCCACACAGGGAGGCAAACCGCGTTCCGTGCTCGTCGACCCGGCAGAACTCGAGCATATTCTCGCCTCGATATAAGATTGGGCAAAGCGCTTTAAGACCCGTGGTCCAGAGGTGGGGAAGAGGATATTTTTGTGGAATTTTCAGCGAATCTCACACAGGATTTGCATGATTCGAAAAAAAGTATTAACTTTGCACTCGCAAAAGGGTTCCATGTCCGAGTGGTTAGGTACCGGTCTGCAAAACCGTTTACACCAGTTCGAATCTGGTTGGAACCTCCCGAAAAGCCAGTATATGCTCAGTCAGTGAGATATGCTGGCTTTCTCGTTTTAAATAAGGAGATATGAAGGTAATTGTATTGATACCGGCGCGATATGCGTCGAGCAGATTCCCGGGGAAGCCGTTGGCCAAGATTGGCGGTGTGGAGATGATAGTCAGGGTATGCCGGCTGGTGAGTCTCACAGGATATGAGCTGGCAGTGGCCACCGACGACCGCCGCATAATGGAATGTGTCGAGCATGCCGGTTTCAGAGGTGTGCTTACCGGCGACAATCATCCCAGCGGCACCGACCGTATTGCCGAGGCGTACCGCAAGCTGGGTATCGAGGCGGATGTCATTGTCAATGTGCAAGGCGACGAGCCTTTCATCTATCCGGAGCAGATCAGAAGCGTGGTGGATATCTTTGCACGCAATCCGGAGACTCAATTAGCCACCCTCGTGCGCCGTTTCCCCAAAGAATGCGGTTATGACACGTTGGCCGACCCGAATCTGGTGAAGGTCACGGTATCGTCGCGTGGCGAGGCCCTTTATTTTTCGCGCAGCGTCATACCCTATGTCAGAAACGCAGAAACGGCGACATGGCCTGCGGCCGTGGATTATCATACGCATGTGGGATTGTATGCCTACCGACCGCAGGTGTTGCGGGAGATAGTGGCATTGCCACGTTCGCCGCTGGAGATTGCAGAGAGCCTTGAGCAGCTGCGCTGGCTTGAAAACGGCTACCGCATAGCTGTGGCCGAAACCGACAAGCCCACAATCGGAATCGACACCCCCGCAGACCTCGCCGCCGCTGAACAGTCCCTGTGATACGACAGTTGGGGGAATCACAAAACTGAACCGAGAGGTACAATACAGTATTACTTCTGTGATTCCCCAAAAGAGGCCGAAGACTATGAGTGCAAAATTGTAAATGTACTGCTAAAAAGGATTTAGCAGGTTTTTGGGGGGTTGACAGAACCAATCCTGTTAAGAGGCGTTAATATTTTAGACAAATCAATAACCCAAAGACTATGAAAAAAATCGTTACAGTGATTATTGTGGTGCTGTCGGTAATGTGTGGCACCAATACAGCGAAGGCTGTGGATCTGTCATTCAGTTATGGCGGCTTTACCGCAATGGACGCCATGAGTTATTATCAGGATGACTGGAGTGGGGTTAACACGTCGTGGGGTGCCGTAACCGCATCGATTTACTTCCCTGTGGTGAAGAAATTCTCTCTGGGCGCATCCTACACATTCTCGTCAGCCTCCACAAAGGGAGGAAAGGATGCAAGCCATCTCTACTACCACACAATCCTGTTCAACGGCAAGTACGATTACTACCGAACAGGCAAGCTGGTTCTCTACGGACATCTGGGCCTCGGAGTAGAGATTACGAATTTCAACCCTCGTCATTTCGATGACTACACCAAGGCATATTTCGGCTGGCAGGTGTCGCCTCTGGGTGTGAAAGGCCAGCTCACCAACAATTTTTCTCTCTTTGCCGAGCTCGGCTTCGGCTGCCAGGGCCTCATCCAGGCCGGTGTGAACTTCACTTTCTGACCGGCAAATACCGTGCTGCATCCGCAAGGATGCAGTAATGATGCAGTAACGCAGTAATGATGCAGTAACGCAGTAATGATGCAGTAACAAGGAGGCATCCGTCAGAATGCAGGAATACAGCAGGAGGCATCTACCCATCATGGGCGATGCCTCCTGTCTGCTATTGACCGGAATATTCTTATTCCTCGGCAGCCACGACTTCAGGCTCCACAATCTCAGGAACTTCCTTGATATTAGGCTCTTCGAGGCCGAGGTGTTTCTTGGCGTCGAGAGCCTTGAGTACGATACCGAGCACGAGAGCGGCTACGCCCAGACTTGCGAGCATCACCAGCGGCCAGGTATAATTATAGCTTACTGCAGCCACCTCCTCGGTCATGACGCCCTTGGCCACTTTCTGCGCGATGTCGGGGTTGGTGGAGTCGAGCACCTTGCCGATAAGCAGCGGGAAGAGCCAGAGGCCAATGTTCTGAATCCAGAATATCAGAGCGTAGGCGGAGCCGATAATTTTTGCGTCGACGAGTTTAGGCACGCTGGGCCATAGAGATGCCGGTACCAGAG
>CABUTY010000082.1 GCA_902494595.1 uncultured Porphyromonadaceae bacterium
AATCAACGAAGTGGAGGACAGCGATGACCCCGCTCTTGTCAAGGCCCGCCGTATGCTTAACCGCAGCGAACAGCTCCTCGCAACAATCCTCATAGCCAACAACCTCGTCAACATCACGATGGTGGTGGTGCTCACCTTCGCCATAACACAGGCCGTGACCTTCAACAGCACTCTGGTGAACTTCCTGGTGCAGACCGTGTTCATGACCTTCCTCCTGCTTCTCTTCGGCGAGATTTTCCCCAAGCTCGTGGCGCGTGGCAGAGCCCTCAAATGGGTTAGAATGTCGTCGTCGGGTCTCGGTGTGATGTTCCGCATCCTCAGCCCCATTAGCAGGATGATGGTCAGCTCCACAACCATCGTAAACAAACTCATCACCAAGAAACAGCAGAACGTCACCGCCGACGAACTCGAGAAAGCCCTCGAGATTTCGGATGTCAGGGAGGGCGACGAGAAAGAGATGCTCGAAGGAATCCTCTCCTTCGGCGAGAAGGATGCACGCGCCATAATGATCAGCCGCGTGGATGTCACCGCCATAGAAGTACATGACGACTGGGACCAGGTTATGGCCGTAATACTCGATTCGGGATACTCCCGCATCCCCGTCTACAACACCACCCCCGACACCATCACCGGCATCCTCTATAGCAAGGATCTCCTCCCGTATATCGACTCGGAGCGCCGCCCCGCATGGCAGTCGCTCGTACGTCAGGCTTATTTCGTGCCCGAGGGCCGTATGATCGACGACCTCCTCGAAGACTTCAGAAAAAGGAAAATCCACATCGCCATAGTCGTCGATGAATATGGCTGCACGCAGGGTATCGTCACTCTCGAGGATGTGATAGAGCAGATTGTCGGCGACATTGACGACGAATACGACGAACACCAGCAGAAAATGTACCGTCAGATAGGACCTGACACATATATCTTCGACGCCAAGATACCTCTGGATGATTTCTGCGAGACTCTCGGCATTGAGGAAGAGGTGCTCGGCGACGTGGGCGATGCCGAGACCCTCGCCGGACTCCTGCTACGTATTAAAGGTGATTTCCCCACTACCGCCGAGGTGATCAGATGCGCCAACCTGCGCTTCAATGTCCTCAAAATAGAGCGGCACAGAATCGCCGAGGTAAAGGTGACGGTGGAGAAAAAGAAGGAAGAACCCGAGAAGAACTGAACATGGAGGATTTCATATACTGGCGCCACCCCACATTGCCGGGGATAAAAGTGGAGGAAGTAACAGGAGGAGATGAATTTCACGGCAAGGCATGGTTCGACGCCGCACGTCAGATATACAGCGAGAATGGCCGTGAAGAATACAGGGAGATAGGCCACTATCCTTGCGGCGCCCCTTTCCTGTATAACGGGCGTGGCCGCATATCGGTGACTCATTGCGCGGGACTGCTGGCTGTGGCCACACTTCCCGACACTCCCGAGGTGAATCTCGGCGTCTACAGCGACCGCGCCGCCCTCGGCATCGATGCCGAGCGTGCCGACCGAGCCCAGGTGCTGCGGCTGCGCGATAGATTCCTCAACGCCCCAGAACTCGAAGCCATCGACAAGGATTCCGTGGAGCAGAATATCCTGGCATGGACCGTCAAGGAGGCCTGCTACAAGCTGGCCATGACGGCAGGTCTCGATTTCCGCAACAATATAATAATAGAGAGGATGCCACGGCTGGGTCCTCCCACGCCCGTATACGACCTTAAGGAGTTCAGTTACGACGGGACCGGATCCGGCTTCCGCGACGACGACTATGGCATGGCGTCCATCATAGTCCCCGCCGCGGAAGATGCGGAACAGGCTGCCGGAGGCGAAATCACACTGAAGGTGTCACTCTTCTCCTATCGCAGCGACGATTTCATCATCACGCTGGCTTTTCATCGCCTCTCGGCTCGTTTCAGCAAGAAACATAGCGATTTGTAAGTAGTGGTGCAAGTCATAGAATCGACCTGAGCTGCAGGGCGATTACAATCAGTCCGATGCAATAGATGGCAATCAGGCCGCGACGTCTGTGGGCCCATCTTCTGAGTGTGGTGTGGTCTGTTATGTTCATAACGCTTCCTGTTTTTTTAGAGCGCGTTCCTTAAAATTTCGGGGTCGTAGGTGTCGCAGACTTGAGGCGATTTTAGTCGGTTGCTGAAGGAGCATACCGAGGTATGTGACTGACAGCAAGCGGCTAAAAGCGGCCAAGTCTGCGAGGGCGAAGGTAACTTCCTCTGCCTCAAGGTTTCCGATATTGTTAAAATGCGCCTGTATAACATTTTTGTTAATTATAATATTCTCACAAATCGCATATCCTTATATTGAAGAATAATAATAAATTCTGATTCTCCAATGCTGAGGCCGAAAGGGTATTGAACGAGGTATTTTTCAATCATAGGAATAACTCCGATGACATTAAAATTACCTCCGCCCCGTCTCTTTCCGGCATCTTTTCCGAGGTCTCGTCGGTCACGATGCTCGCATCGCTCTCTCCTCGACTCGAAAAATCTGCTCGAAAAGAGCCGCCCCTACGGCCTCGAAATTTTAAGGAACGCGCTCTAAAGCTCCGGGAGTCGGGAGCGACTTCACCGTGAGCTGTTATGTTTTCGTTGGCAAAATTATGATATTGTACTGCAAGAATCGGGCAGTGGAATGCAAATAAAATATAAAAGAGTGGTAAAACGGGGGTCCGGATGTATATAAGACTTGTAAAAATAGCTCAAAATTAATAAATTCGCGAAATGAAACGGCAATATTGAGTGCCGGGATACTAAAAGACAACCATACAACCGAACATCGAGGTAGGCCGTGGGGCTTGCCGGTTCCGTAGAAGGCAAAATGAAATAAGATGGATATTGGACATGAAATCAGAAAGCGTCGGCAAGAGCTTAGACTGACCCAGCAATCGCTTGCCGACATCTCCGGTGTCAGTGTTCGTATGATTAAGTCGATTGAGGGCAATTATGCCAATCCCTCGATTCGGACAGTTGAGAAACTGTTGAAATCATTGAACCTCGGTTTGGAGATAATGGAAACGCGTCCTGTAATGGAAGCCTGAAATTTCCAGTAACGAGGGCCTGCTCTTCTGCAGGCCCTCGTTGGCGTTATAATTGTGAGCCGTCCTTTTGCGGCTCCATTTGTGTCTATGGCGGATTTTTCTTAATTTTGTGGATTAAATAATACAGATAAATAATGGCAAAACAGGAAGACGTTTTCAAATCGATAATAGCGCATGCCAAGGAATATGGCTTTGTATTCCAGTCGTCGGAGATTTATGACGGTCTGTCGGCGGTCTACGACTACGGGCAGAACGGCGTGGAGCTCAAGAACAACATCAAGCGTTACTGGTGGGAGGCCATGACCATGCTCCACGACAACATCGTGGGCATCGACTCGGCCATATTCATGCACCCCACCATATGGAAGGCCTCCGGCCATGTGGATGCGTTCAACGACCCCTTGATCGACAACCGCGACAGCAAGAAGCGCTACCGTGCCGACGTCCTTATCGAAGACGAGATCGCCAAGTTCGACGAAAAGGTCAACAAGGAAGTGGCCAAGGCCGCCAAACGCTTCGGCGACGCCTTCGACGAGGAGATGTTCCGCAAGACAAATCCCCGTGTTCTCGAACATCAGGCGAAGCGCGACGAACTACACAAGCGTTTTTCCGACGCCATGAACGACAACAACCTCTGCGAACTCAAGCAGATAATCCTCGACTATGAGATTGTCGACCCTATAAGCGGCACCCGCAACTGGACCGACGTGCGCCAGTTCAACCTCATGTTCAGGACCGAGATGGGTTCCACCGCCGACGGTGCCATGGAGGTTTACCTCCGTCCCGAAACCGCCCAGGGTATCTTCGTCAACTACCTCAACGTGCAGAAGACAGGCCGTATGCGGCTCCCCTTCGGTATCGCCCAGATTGGCAAGGCCTTCCGCAACGAGATAGTGGCTCGCCAGTTCATATTCCGTATGCGCGAGTTCGAGCAGATGGAGATGCAGTTCTTCGTGCGCCCAGGCGAGGAGATGAAATGGTTCGACTATTGGCGCAAGACCCGTCTGGCATGGCATCAGAACCTCGGCCTCGGCGACGACAAATACCGTTACCACGACCATGAGAAGCTGGCTCACTACGCCAACGCCGCCACCGACATAGAGTTCCAGATGCCCTTCGGCTTCAAGGAAGTGGAGGGTATACATTCGCGTACAAACTTCGATCTCTCCCAGCATGAGAAGTTCTCCGGCAAGAAGATACAGTACTTCGATCCGGAGCTCAACGAGAGCTATGTGCCCTATGTCATAGAGACCTCCATAGGCGTTGACCGCATGTTCCTGAGCGTTATGTGCAGCTGTTACGAGAACCAGCAGCTCGAGGGAGGCGACAGCCGCGTGGTGCTGCATTTCCCGGCGCCTCTGGCTCCCGTGAAATGCGCCGTGCTCCCGCTTGTCAAGAAAGATGGTCTTCCCGAGAAGGCCCGCGAGATTCAGCACCGTCTGCGTTTCGACTTCACATGCCAGTACGACGAGAAAGACTCCATCGGCAAGCGTTACCGCCGTCAGGACGCCATAGGCACACCCTTCTGTGTCACAGTGGATCATCAGACGCTCGAAGACAATACTGTGACACTGCGTCACCGCGACTCAATGGAGCAGCAGCGCGTCAACGTCGACGACCTCGAGAAAATCCTCGCCGACGAAGTGAGCCTCAACTCCCTCCTTCGTCGTCTCGCAGATAAATAAATTAAAAGAAAAAGAATATGAAGAAGATATTGATGGCCCTGGTGGCGATAGTGGCCATGACAGGCCTTACAAGCTGCAACTACAACAGCCTTGTGGAGAAGCAGCAGGGTGTCGACCAGTCGTGGGCCGAGGTGGAGAACCAGTACCAGCGCCGGGCCGACCTTATCCCCAACCTTGTCAACACGGTCAAAGGGTATGCCGCCCATGAGTCGAAGACCCTGGAGCAGGTGACGCTGGCACGTGCCAAAGCCACATCCATTACCATCGATGCCAACGACCTCAACGAGGAAAACCTCGCACGCTATCAGGAGGCTCAGAATGAGCTTTCCGGAGCCTTGAAGTCGCTGCTGGCTGTAACCGAGGCATACCCCGACCTCAAGGCCAACCAGAACTTCATGAGCCTGCAGGCTCAGCTCGAAGGTACCGAAAACCGCGTCACTGTGGCCCGTAAGCGCTACACGGAAGCCGTCATGGACTACAACACCAGCATAAAGAAATTCCCAACCATGATTTATGCCGGTTGGTTCGGCTTCAAGGAAAAACCACAGTTCAAGGCACAGGCAGGTGCCGAAAAAGCCCCTGAAGTGCAGTTCTGAAAATGAGAAAAGCAAGCTTTATAACCATAATGTCGCTCCTCTTTCTCGCCGTGCTCCCTTCATGTCTGAAGAGCGAGGTCGACGAGTACGAGGAGTGGCGCAAGCTCAATGACGCATACACACGCGCCATCGACACCCTCGAATATCAGAAAGTGGTACCCGTATGGGCCCCAATGCATTCCGTTTATATGAAATGGCACAACAACCGCGCCCTTACCGCCGGAAACCTTGTGCCCATTTCCACGTCTACCGTCCGCGTCAAATACGAGATGGAGGATATCAACGGAAAGAAGTTAGGCAATTCCTACAAGAGCAATGGCGACAGCATCTACGAGTCGAAGGTCAATTCCAATATCGTGGGATTCTGGGCCGGACTCACCACCATGCACGTAGGCGACTCCGTGACGATGATCATCCCTTACGGTTCCGCTTACGGCTCCCGTACCGTAGCCTCTTCCATGCCTTACACCAATCTGATATATCACGTTAAGCTGGTATCCATCCCGGCTTACGAGAAACCGCTGTAATCAGGCCTGCATCAGGCCCGCATCAGGCCCGCATCAGGCCCGCATCAGGCCGCCGTGTGTCAGCCGCCGTGATCCGGGGTGGAAGCCCCGGATTAGATTAGTCATTATTTCCAAGCCATAAGAGATGAAGAAAGGAGGTATCATAGCCATAGCCATGACAGCCGCATTAGGCGGCATGGCCTATACCGTGAGTGAATACAAAGTGTCGCCGGAAGTGTCGCTGCACCGGCCATCGATGCCCGATAGCGTTGAAAAGGAGAATCCTTTCAAGGCCGAGGCTCTTCTGAAGTCGCGTCATTTCGCGAGCGAATGGCCCGAGACCGCCGGCTGGACCACGATGACTGCCGACAGCGCCGGTAACCTCCGGCTCGTCGGAACCCGCTATACCCCCGGCTTGCGCTCCCTCGCCACACGCCTCAGAGCGCAACGCTACGCCAAAGGCTCCCTGAAAATAAAGACCCCGCTGCGTGCCGAGGTGCTCGTCAA
>CABUTY010000083.1 GCA_902494595.1 uncultured Porphyromonadaceae bacterium
CCCGTGTTCTCGCGGGCCAGCTTCTTATACATACCGTACATGTAACCAACCTCACGGCCACCAACGCCTATATCGCCGGCGGGCACGTCGCGGTCGGGACCGAGGTTACGCCAGAGTTCGAGCACGAAAGCCTGGCAGAAGCGCATGATTTCAGCATCGCTCTTGCCACGCGGGCTGAAGTCGCTACCACCCTTGGCACCGCCCATGGGGAGTGTGGTCAATGCATTCTTGAACGTCTGCTCGAAGCCCAGGAACTTCAGGATCGACAGGTTTACCGAAGCGTGGAAACGGATACCACCCTTGTAGGGGCCTATGGCGTTGTTGAACTGCACACGGTAACCGATGTTGTTCTGCACGTTGCCTTTGTCGTCCACCCAGCTCACACGGAATGTGAAGATGCGGTCCGGCTCAATCATGCGCTCGATGATCTGGGCCTTCTCCCATTCGGGATGCTGGTTGTAGACTTCCTCTACGGAAAGAAGCACTTCACGCACTGCCTGATGGAACTCTTTCTCACCGGGATGCTTGGCCTCGAGATTGGCCATGATTTCATTGATTTTCATGTCGTTCTTTTTAGATTTAAGTTGATATCTTCCGATACCTTGATTGCTGTTTCTTCTTGTGGGGATAGGTCAATGTCTTGACGGCATCGCTGAGGGATGCCTACCTGTCTCCTATCGGGTGCAAACTTACAAACTTTTATCAACATGACCAAACAAAAAAACATGTTTGTCGGCATAATTTCGCCGCAGCCCCCTGAAAGGGGTATACAAATGGCGGGAAGAAGGGATATATACGCGAAAAGCCGCGTCGGTGACGCGGCTTTTCTATAGAGGGTTTGATTGTTTCTTACTTCTGAGTGAAGATTACGATACGGTTCCAGTCGTTGGTGCTGTAGGGCTGGATGTCGCTACCATCCCACTTAACCGTCAGACGGTCAGGATCGATTCCGTAGGTGTCGGTAAGAACCTTGGCAACGGCGTTGGCACGACGCTCGGAGAGACCCATGTTGTAGTCGCTTGTACCGGTATCCTTGTCGGCGTAACCAACAACCATGATCTTCTCGTTGGGGTTAGCCTTCAGCCATTCAGCCATGTTGTAGATGTTAACTTCCTCGGTGGGCAGAATCTTGTCGCTGTTGATGGTGAAGCGTACGGTGCTCATGAGAGGAGCGTTAACACAGTCTTTCTGCTCGGGGCAGGGGAGCTGAGCCTGAAGTTTGGCAACTTCCTGGCCGCAAGCGAGGAGCTGAGCGCGGAGGTCGTTGACCTGACCGTAGAGGGCTGCGATCTGCGATACGTAGTTGCACTCGTTGAAAGTGTTCCAGCCACGGCCGCCGATGTTGAAGTTGAAACCACCCATGGCGCTTACAACAGCGTCAATCGAGTTACCGGTCGAGTAGTTGTTGAAGTTGTCGCCGTAGAACTGAGCGCGAGCCTCTGCGAAGAAGTCAACATACTTGCAAAGACGGAAGCGGAACTGGATACCAGCGGAAACAGGGAGAGTCCACTGAACGCGCTTTGAGTGGAAGCTCTTGTAAGCAGCGTTGTTGTTTACGCCCATGAAGGGAGGCCAATCCTTGCCCTGGCTCTTGAAGTCCCAGCTGGCAGCGCCACCAAGACCGAAGAACGGGATGATGCTGAATACGCGTTTGGGGTTGTAGTTGATGGAGTTCAACATATCCCAGAGCATTTCAACCTGGAGGTTTACGCTCTTCATGTGGATGAATGCATCCTCATAGTTGGTATTGGGATCCAGAGGAGCGTCGAAGTGATAGCTACCGCCGAGAGCCTTGAAGCGGAAACCGATGTAGGGGGATACCCAACGGCCAAAACCGAAGCTGTATGTAGCTGTCCACTTGGCAGCGTCGAGGGTCTTCATCGCACGGTTGTTGATACCACGCTCAACAAGGGGTACGCTTGCACCGGCACCAATCTCGATGAACCAGTTGTTGCGCCAATTCGAGAAGTAGTGGTTCGTGTTGTCGCAGGTAAACTCTGTTACCGATACGGCATCGTCCACGAAGACGTCCTGTGCGTTTGCCGAGCTGCATACCAGCGAGCCGGCGCACAAAAGCATCAAGTAGAGTTTCTTAGCTTTCATAACTTGTGATTTTAGTTTGTTTTGTTTCTTTTATCAATGTAACGTTAAAAACTTTTAATTGGTTTTGGCCAACTGCGTTTTTAACGCTCGGACAGCCTTTAGTTTGTTTTTGATGGGTTACTACTCTCTGATTCATTCTTCTGATTTTCAGCACGTTAACCATGCACCAACCGGTCTGGATTTTTTTTGCATAACTTTAAAGCACCCTAAGGCACTTCTCAGCAACATCCGTTCTGATGGTTGATAAAAAAGGGTTTGCCCCACAACCAAATCTCCTGACCATCGGTCGGGAATCATGAATCGTTCCGCAAAATTACATATATTTTTTTAATTTCAAACTACAATTCATAAAAATTTTAACATTACACCCCTAAAAAACCGTTTTCACGGTATCTGACATAGTACCAAGTCTCCGACTCAGCGGCCATATGCAGCCTGAGCCCTACCTAATTCACTGTAGTGCCGGCTGCCGCTGTCGACCCCAGCTCGTCAAGGTGGGGTTAACCATGCCTTGCCTCTTCGAGGCAATTCTCATAAGCGAAGGATGCGTGGTGTGAGCGGAGGTCAGTCGTGCAGGGGGATTAAGTCGGCGGGTACTACCTGAGAGCCGTTGTGCCATATACGGAGCTGTATCCAGTGGAGCTTTCGTGCGTCGGGAGCCGGAGCGAACGCTATGGCCTGGCCGCCGTTGACGGCATCGCCGGCAGATACCAGCGGATTGCCCAGATGCGAATATGCCGACACGAATCCTCTGGCGTGCTGCACAAGCACGGTAAAGCCACGCAATGTAGCGTTGGGATATACGGCCAGCACCGTACCGTCGGCGATGGCCTGCACGGGGGTGTCGTCGGCAACCATAATCACAGCATCCTTGCTTTGACGGGAATCCTGGGTGACCACGGCCTGCGGCGACACCGGCACGAAAGCCATGCCGTCGGCATCGAGAGGCGCAAGCACCGATATGTTGAAACGCTCCCTCTCCTCCATTTCCGACACAAACCTTTGCTCCAGCGGCGAGGCTCCCATGATTGAATCAGGCTCGAAATCACCCTGCTCCACGGCATATGCCACGGAATCGCCCGCCTCTCGGCTGCGGTCGGTGACACGGCTGAAATTGTCGAGCCATGCCTGATTGGCATTCACCACCTCGCTCAACGAATCGATGCGCATGATCGACTGACGAGTAAGAAGACGCTGGTTCTCGTCAAGACTTCCGGGGAGCAGACGGTTGAGAGGCGTGAATATCAGCACCACCAGCGACACCACGAGTGCCAGCAGTATGCCCAGCACCGTGTACAGGAGTATGCTCAACACTCCCACGCGCGTCTCCGCTATCTTGTCGAGCCGCGACTCATCCTCGATGGTGATTCTGTATTTACGCTTCAGATCCATGCTTCAGACTTCAAAATTAGACAAAAAAGGCCAATTTTCAAAAGCCGCTACCTACGCGCCTACTACGCGTGCCCTGTGTTAAACGTTAAAAAGTTAAAAAGTTAAAATGGCAAAAAAGGTTTAAAGGGGATTTTTTTGTAATTTTGTCACTCGGACCCGAACGGCACTCCTATTATATATAATATAGCCGTCAATAAAGGTTTGGCATGAAAGAGGAAAAGAAAGAAGTCACGATCCTGGGCAGTACGGGAAGCATAGGGAGTCAGACGCTTGATGTAATAAGTCGTGACGGCGACCGCTACCGGGTGCGTGCACTTACGGCAGGGAGCCGTTGGGAAGAGCTGGCGCGTCAGGCGCTGGAATACAGGCCGTCGCTGGTGGTCATAGCCGACGAGAAGGGATACCTTCCGCTCAAGGAGGCGCTTCAGGGCAGCGGCATAGAGGTAAGCCAAGGCGCCGAAGCCATCGCCGAGGCTGCCGCCCGTTACGACAACGACATCGTGGTCGGTGCCCTCGTAGGCTACAGCGGCCTCACCCCTACCCTACTCGCTCTCGAAAAAGGGAAAACGGTGGCTCTGGCCAACAAGGAGACTCTCGTGGCCGGCGGCCCCATAGTCACCGACACCTGCCGCCGACATAACGCCGCACTCATTCCCGTGGATTCTGAGCACTCCGCAATCTTCCAATGTCTGCAGGGCGAGAAAAAGGATAATGTGCGGCGGCTCATCCTCACGGCCAGCGGCGGCCCGTTCAGAAACACACCCGCCGACGAGTTCGCCGCCATCACTCCCGAGATGGCCCTACGGCATCCCAATTGGGCCATGGGGGCCAAGGTGACCATCGACTCGGCCACGATGATGAACAAAGGCTTCGAGATGATAGAAGCCCACTGGCTTTTCGACATAGCCCCCGACAATATCGACGTGCTTGTGCATCCCCAGTCAGTGGTGCATTCGCTGGTAGAGTTCTGCGACGGCTCCGTCAAGGCGCAGTTAGGCATCACCGACATGCGGCTGCCCATAGGATATGCATTGGGTTATCCGGGCAGACTGACGTCGGAACTGCCGCGGCTGGATCTTGCCGGCTGCGGCCCGCTGCAGTTCGAGCTGCCCGACACGCGCCGCTTCCCTCTGCTCGACATCGCATATCAGGCTATCCGCACTGGCGGCACCGCTCCCGCTATCCTCAACGCCGCCAACGAAGTGTGCGTGCAGGCTTTCCTCAACCACAGAATAGCGTTCACCGACATGCCACGCATAATCCTCGACACTCTCGACAAGGTGCCATCACAGAATATCGACACCCCTGAAGACATCGCCGAGGCCCATATCGCAGCTACACGGTCAGCATGCAACATGATCAGCTGACCGCTTTAACACATCATAATCTCATACGGAATTGGATACATTTCTCATTAAGGCGGTACAGCTTATACTGGCGTTCGCCTTCCTGGTGATAATACATGAGTTCGGCCACTTCTTCTTTGCCCGCATCTTCGGGGTGAGAGTGGAGAAATTCTATATATTCTTCGACCCCTGGACAGAGCTTTTCAAATGGCGTCCCGGCAGATACATAGGAGGACTCGGGAAGACCAAAAAGCTAAAGGGGAGCGTCAAGGATACTCCTGCGAAAGGGTTCTGGAAAGACACGGAGTATGGCATAGGCTGGCTGCCGTTGGGCGGCTACTGCAAGATTTCGGGCATGATCGACGAGTCGATGGACACTGAACAGATGAAGCAGCCTGCCAAAGAATGGGAGTTCCGGAGCAAGCCGGCATGGCAGCGACTTCTCATCATGATAGCGGGCGTGCTCTTCAATTTCCTGCTGGCTATCGTGATATACGCCGGTCTTGTGTATGCCACTGGCGAGAAATACGTATCCTTCCGCGATGCCAAGGAGGGTATGTATTATAGCGGCGAGGCTCGGAAGATAGGGTTCCACAACGGCGACATACCGTTGCTGGCCGACGGCCAGGCGCTTGGAAATCCGGCCGAGGGGCTGCTGAAGATGACGCAGGCCAAAGAGGTGACCGTGCTGCGTCAAGGCAAGGAAACGACCATAAAGATACCTTCCGACTTCATGCAGCGACTCGACGCCGAGGCCCGCAGCGATACGGCCATGGTCAATTTCATGGACTACCGCATACCGGCACAGGTAAGCCAGACCATGAACGGCGAAGGTGCGCAGAAAGCAGGCATACTCCCCGGCGACAGAATAATAGCCGTGGACGCCTCGCCAACTCCCGACATATACACCTTCCTCGCCACCCTCAAAGGACATGACAACATGAATGTGCCCGTGACAGTGGTCAGGAACATGAACGACACCCTCACCCTCTCCGTGTCGCTGTCGGGAGCCTCCAAAATGGGAATCGGTCTCGAGACTGACCCGTCGAAATTCTTCACCGCGAAGGTAATTGAGTACAATCTTCTCGAATCAGTGCCGCGTGGCATAAAGCTCGGGACCGACAAGCTGACATCGTACGCCAAGTCGATGAAGCTCGTATTCACCAAGGAGGGAGCCAAGTCGATAGGAGGCTTCGGGGCCATAGGCTCCATATTCCCGGAGAAATGGGACTGGATAGCATTCTGGAACATCACGGCATTCCTGTCGGTGGCGCTCGCCTTCATGAACATCCTGCCCATACCGGCCCTTGATGGCGGACACGTGATGTTTCTTCTCTACGAAGTGATATTCCGCCGCAAACCCAGCGAGAAATTCATGGAGCGTGCCCAGATGGTGGGCATGTTCATCCTGATAGGTCTGCTCCTATATGCCAACGGCATGGACATAATACGACTTTTTAAGTAAAATGGCAATAAAGACAATACGGC
>CABUTY010000084.1 GCA_902494595.1 uncultured Porphyromonadaceae bacterium
CAGCATGGAGGCGGCCACCCGACATCCTCTTCAGAGCTTCGCCGACCTTATCACCATCGAGGAATATAAGAAGAAAAAACGCCCCAAAGTGGTACTTACATGGGCTCCGCATCCAAAGGCCCTTCCCCAGGCCGTCCCGAATTCCTTTGTGGAATGGATGGTGGCTGCCGGATATGATGTGGTGGTGACGCATCCGGAAGGTTACGAACTCGACCCCTCGTTCACCACGGGTGCCGAGATTGTCTACGACCGTAAAAAGGCTTTTGAAGGTGCCGACTTCATATATGCCAAGAACTGGAGCGCATATGCCGACCCCAACTATGGCAAGGTACTGAATACAGACAGGACATGGACCGTCGACAGCGAGGCCATGGGCTGGACCGACGACGCTTATTTCATGCACTGTCTGCCGGTACGCCGCAACATGATCGTCACTGACGATGTCATAGAGTCGGCACAGAGTCTGGTGATTCCCGAAGCGGCCAATCGCGAGATTTCGGCTCAGGTAGTGCTCAAACGTTTCCTCGAAGAGAGATTATGATATCCGCAAAGGCATGATATCTGTATATAAGATAGGTGGCAATGTCATTGATGACGCCGAAGCTCTGGAGTCGTTTCTCAAGGATTTCTCGCGACTTCCGGGTCGTAAGATACTGGTGCACGGTGGCGGCAAGCTGGCCACTCGTCTTGGCGAAACTCTGGGAGTGGAAGCCACGATGATTGACGGTCGCCGCATAACCGATGCCCGAACCCTCGACATTGTGACCATGGTATACGCCGGACTGATAAACAAGCGGTTAGTGGCCGCATTGCAGAAAAACGACAGCGACGCGATAGGTCTCACAGGTGCCGACGCCAATATGATAACCGCTGTTCGTCGTTCGCCGGAGCCTGTGGATTACGGCTATGTGGGCGACATTTCGGTCAGTGGTGTCAACGTGAAAGCCATCGGCAATCTACTCGACAATGGCGTCACGCCGGTGTTCTGCGCCATCACTCATGATGGCCGAGGCTCGCTGCTCAACTGCAATGCCGACAGCATTGCCACCGCGCTGGCTACTGCAATGTCGCGATGTATGCCGGCAAGACTCGTCTTCTGTTTCGAGAAGCCGGGAGTTCTCGCCAATGTCGACGATCCTTCGAGTGTGGTGCCTGTGATTACCCCCGATATTTACCGGTCGATGCTTGACGACGGCTCTGTGAGCCGTGGCATGATACCGAAAATCGAGAATGCTCTCAAGGCTGTGGCCGAAGGCGTGGAGTCGGTGACGATACGATGCAGCGACAACATAACCGTTCCCTCCGGGACCGTGATAACATTCTCATGAATAATAATACCCTAAAGGAGGCCATAGAGCTGCTGCAGCGTCTTGTGAGATGCAAACGCATATCGCGTCATGAGAGTGATGCCTCAGGTATTATCGGCGATTATCTTGCCGAGAAAGACGTGACGCCGTTGACCTGCGGACCCAACAACATTGCCGTAGCCAGCAGCCGTGACCCGGGGAAACCGACGCTGATGCTCTACAGTCATGTCGATACTGTGAAGCCTTCGCCGGCCTACACTTTCAATCCCTACAGTGGCGAGCTTCGCGATGGCCGCATTCTGGGTATCGGCAGCAACGACGCCGGCGCTTCATTAGTGACTCTTCTGTTTACCATCCTCGCACTCAGGGAGAAAAAACTTCCTTTCAATCTTGTCTATGCGGTCACTGTCGAAGAGGAGGTTGGCGGAGAGAACGGAATGAGAAGAGTGCTGCCATGGCTTTCCGAGAATGGAATAAAACCCGACATGGTGATTGTGGGTGAGCCTACGGGAATGCAGCCGGCAGTGGCCGAAAGAGGCCTAGTGGTTCTAGATTGCCTGACGCACGGCGTGACGGGTCATGCCGCACGCAACGAGGGAGTGAATGCCATTTACCGAGCAATCGACGATATGGCGGCTCTAAGACGTTTCAAGTTTCCCAAGGTTTCGGAAGTGCTGGGACCGGTAAAGGTCAGCATCACTCAGATAGAAGCAGGCCGTCAACATAATGTAGTTCCCGACGAATGCCAATGGGTTGTGGATATACGCACCACCGATGCCTATACCAATGAAGAGACTGTGGGTCTGTTGCGCAACGCTCTGAGTCCATACACCGACGCTACACCGCGCTCCACAAGGGTGCAGGCTTCGGTGCTCGCAGATACGCATCCTCTGTACAGAGCGGCTCTGGCTATGGGACTCTCCCCATTCGTGTCGCCAACAACTTCCGACATGTCGCTCATGCATGGCATCCCCTCGCTGAAAATCGGCCCCGGCGAATCATCCCGATCGCATACCGCCGATGAGTTCGTGACGGTTGACGAACTGGCCGGCGCACTCGACATTTATCCAAAACTTATCAAACAGTTAGAAAATGAATTTATGGGACAAGGGTTTTGAACCCGACCGACTGATAGAAGAATTTACCGTTGGCAACGACCGTGAGCTTGACCTTCGTCTTGCCCGTCATGATGTGGAAGGCTCCATGGCCCACATCAGGATGCTTCAGAGCATAGGTCTCCTTGAAAAGGAGGAGCTCGACACGTTGCTCGAAGGACTTGAAGAGATACATGCGCGTATTCTCTCGGGTGATTTCCGTATAGAGGAAGGTGTGGAGGATGTCCATTCGCAGGTAGAGTTCATGCTGACGGCCAAGTATGGCGATTTGGGCAAGAAAATACACTCCGGGCGATCGCGTAACGACCAGGTGCTTCTGGATCTTAAACTCTTCATGCGCGACGAGCTGAAGCGTGTATCTGAGGCTGTGGAGCGACTTTTCAACCGTCTTCTCCTACTGAGCGATGAACATAAGGAGGACCTTATGCCCGGCTATACACACCTGCAGGTGGCCATGCCGTCATCGTTCGGCCTATGGTTCGGTGCATACGCAGAGTCGCTTGCCGATGACATGCAGATGCTTGCGGCCGCCTACAATATCGCCAACCAGAATCCCCTCGGCTCCGCTGCCGGGTACGGCTCTTCATTCCCCCTCGACAGAGGGATGACCACCAGGCTGCTCAATTTTGCCGATATGCATTATAATGTTGTGGCGGCGCAAATGAGCCGTGGCAAAACGGAGCGCGCCGTGGCTATGGCCGTGGCTGCAATCGCCTCTACTCTCGCCCATCTCGCTATGGATGTGTGTATGTGGATGTGCCCCGACTTCGCATTCATATCATTCCCCGACGAGCTTACCACAGGCTCCTCGATAATGCCTCACAAGAAGAACCCCGATGTCTTCGAGATAATGCGCGGAAAGTGCAATAGATTGCAGGCCATCCCCAATGAGGTTGCTCTGCTTACCGCCAATCTACCCTTGGGTTACAACCGCGACCTCCAGCTCCTGAAGGACATCACATTCCCCGCTACCGACGAGCTGGTGAAATGTCTCGACATGGCCGAGTTCATGCTCCGTCATATTCGCATCAGAAAGAATATTCTCGACGACAAGAAGTATGACTACCTGTTTACGGTTGAGGATGTTAACCGTCTTGTATTGTCGGGCGTACCCTTCCGCGACGCCTACCGTCAGATTGGCATGCAGGTACAGCGTGGCGAGTACAAACCCACACGGGAGCTGCACCATACTCACGAAGGGAGCATCGGTAATCTCTGCAACGACCGAATCCGGAGCAAATTCCAGTCTGTCATCGACCGGATATCATGAATTGCGGTACTCCTGGGGGGTCATCCCCGTATATTTGCGAAAATACTCGGTAAGTCATCAGCTGCCTGTAAACGCTATGGTCATGAAGCAGCCGTGAAGAGGACCGATGGTGGTAAGGGTGATTTCCTCGGTAGGGCCTGAGGGCCAGTCGCGGGGGTTGTCGGGAATGATGCCCGAGAGCTTGACCGACGCCTCTTTCCTCGTCCATAACCTTACCAGCGTCTCTATGGAATTTGCCGAGGTTGTAATGTGCTGTCTCTCCGCATCGGTAAAGGCCACGTCGAGAATTTCCATGTTGCTGCCGTTGCCGATATCCTCTATATCACAGCCCACGGGTAAATCGCTGACAACTGCCATTACCGCCCGCCGGCAATGTGATAGACTGAAATGAATATGCGGACATGCCGGAAAGAATGGTTTTCCATCCTTTCCGGCATTCATTTCGGGGAGACTCTCAAGTCCATAATGTTTTTTGAGCAGCGACAAAAGGAGTCTGCGTGCCTGCACGCTCTGCTGCGGAGGGGTAAGCAAGGCCTCCCCGGTATATTCGACGAGATAGTCTATAATGCGCTCTCCTCGCGGTTCCATGAGAGGTTCAGGATATTCTGACGGAACATATACTCATAGTTCTCTCTGTCGCAGGTCTTGTGAAGGATTAGAAGACCTATCCCCTCTTTGGAGTCATATTCCACGGGATTGAAGGGTCTGCCTTCATCCTTGATTACGGCATCTACCTTACCGGCTCCGAGGGATATGCGCAGGTCAATGGCCGATGCGGTTTTCTTTCCCGACAATCCGTGAGTGATAATGTTTTTCAGACATTCCTCGCATGCCAGCACTATTCGCAGCCTCAACGCATTCTCCACCTTGGCGTCGGCAAGCCATTTCTCGACAATTCTCAGCGCCTCATCCATTCCCTTCATATCGGCATCCACCGACAAGTCTAGCATATCGTCGGGATTGGTCTTGGGTATGAGCACCACCGGAAGATGGTTTCCCTTCTGCCTGAGGATAAAGGGTATGAGAATGATTACCAGCAATGACTGACCGATGGCGAAACCCCACCAGGGATTTATCCAGCCGTTACCCTGTGCCGAGAGAGCTGACAGCATCCAGTAGCATAACATGGGAAGCAATGGCTGGCCGAAAGAAATTGTCAGTGCCATTCCCTTGTGGCCGTAAAGCTGATAGACAGGTATCAGGAGGTAGACGGCACACTGCAGTATGATGTTGAAGGCATAAGGCAGGAGTGCCTTATGGAGCATTGCGGCATCGGCCGGATTCTCTATTCCGAAAATGCCGGCGATTACCCCTGGCAAGAAGATAATGACCGATGCGAGGATGGCGAGACTTACCGTAAGGAAACGGTAAGCGCGGCCGAGAACGAGTGCCACACCATTATTGTCGCCCGACCCTTTGAGAATCGCGGCGACCGGCTGGAATGACTCAAGAGTACCCGTGAGTATTATCATGGAAAAGCTCAGCAGATACATGCATACCGAGAGGGCTATGATACCCGAAGTTCCCAGATAGTGCATGGCCACGAGGTTATTGCCCAGGAGCTGCACGGCTATCAGAGCCGTGGCTATGCCGAAGGGAAGCCCCATGGCCGCAACCTTCATGATTTCCTTATAACTTCCATGGAAACGTATCCTCAGCGTCTCGGGACGGCTGAAATGGAAAGCCAGAATCATGAGCGCCGCCAGATAACTGATTACGGTGGCGATAGCGGCGCCGGTCATGCCCCAGCCGAGCATGGCCAGAAATACGTAGTCGAGCGACAGGTTCACCACAGTGGCCGTAGCCACCGCCGCCGTCACCCTCCGCGGCGACCCGTCGAGGGTGACGAACATCTGGAGAACAACCATCACCATGTACACCGCAGATGCCGGCAATATCACCGCCAGATACTGGGAGGTATATTCCTTCAGCGACTCGTCGAGGCAAAGGAGTCCTGTAAGTGGAGCCGGATGTGCCACGCATCCTATCAGGATACCGATGCCGGCCACTGTGGCCATTACCAGCGAGAACAGCGACGAAGCCTTCGGCCGGTCATGGTTGCCGATGGCCACGCCGGCGTGCATTGTTCCGCCGACACCTAAGAGCTTGCACAGTGCGAAAAGCGTCTGAGTCACAGGCATGCACAGGTTGATGGCGCTCATAGCCTTCTCGTCGAGGAAATGGCTCAGCATAACCCCGTCGATGAGATTGCCCACCTGCGACGCCGATGCCGTCAGCACCGACGCCAGCAGGAAGCTGTTGAAAGCCTTGCCTACAAGATATGGAGTACGACGCGTGCTCATAGCGTGAAGAAGTTCAGTCCCTCGATGGCCTTTATGAAGCGCTCAACATACCGGTCCGAGGTATAGTTCCAGCGGAAACCGAGACGGTATAGAATCTGGTTCGTATACTCTGCGTCGTAGCGTATGAAAAGAGTCCGCGACTTGTTGTCGGAATCATAGGCGAGCAAAGGCTGGAGAGCGTCTACACGTTCCGGGTCGGCAAGGGCCTCATTGATACGGCGGCCGAATACCTCCGGCTCCACGGTCTCCACAGTCAGCGACGACTCGTTGAGGATATGCAGCACATCGCCGAGAGGTATGCGGTGATTGTTGGTAGGCTGGAACACCA
>CABUTY010000085.1 GCA_902494595.1 uncultured Porphyromonadaceae bacterium
CAGAGTGGCCTGAAGACGCTGAAGAATGAGGAGGTCGTTGTTGCGGATGCTTTTCTGAAGCTGGGCGCTCGCCTGGGTCACGCTCTTGTTGATGTCGCGCAGATATTGCAGGTACCAGTAGGCTGACGAATACAGAAGCCTGATTATGAAGTCTGTTTCCGTGTTGACGCCGATTCCTTTGCGGCGTGTATGGTCTATGAAGTCGGAGATAAGGTGTGTGTCGTGATAACAGAGGGTGAGGAGAATCTCGTTATTGGAGATTATGCCGAGGGGCACTGTTATGTATGGCGACTGGCTCCCCGACGATTTCATGGGAATGCGCAGAATGGTCAGGCGCCAGTTGCCGTCGTGTTCCACGCGGCTCCGCTCATCAGGGTCGGCGATGCTGTCGAGAAAGTCGGAAGGAATGTCGAGGTCGTCAAGCATGAACGCCACATCCTCCTTGTCGGGGCACGCCACATTGATCCAGCAGTGAGGCGACCAGCTCTCCTGCTCTATGAAGCCATTATCATTACAATAAAACTTTCTCATCTGCGGGCAATATGGTGCAGGCCGTAATTCCACGGCCTATCATCATAACAATATCCGGCCCCCGTCGGTTCTCCGAAACAAAAAGGGACGCCATTATGGCATCCCTTGCTGTATTCCCGTAGGGAGTCGAACCCTAATCGTCGGAACCGGAATCCGATATTCTATCCATTGAACTACGGGAACGTCCCGAAACGGCATCTTCCTAGTAACGAGGAGGCTTGCTCTGTTTCGCAATGCAAAGTTAATGATTTTTTTCGGATTAACCTCTAAATAGCCAAAATATTCCTTAAAAAATTGGGGCGGAACTCTTGTGGTTGACGATTTTCTGATTAATTTTGTATGATAAACAGAAAGGGATGGATCAGAGCGACAATACATCACGCGTAAGGATAGAGGCTGGATGGAAGCATGCGCTGGCCGGGGAGTTCGGTCAGCCTTATTTCCGCTCGTTGGCCGAACGCATAAGACAGGAATACTCCCAGCCTGGAAATACCTGTTATCCGCCGGCTTCGGAGGTATTCGCAGCTTTCGACATGACTCCGTTTGAAGAGGTGAAGGTAGTGATAATAGGGCAGGACCCCTATCATGGGCCGGGGCAGGCCAACGGCCTGGCATTTTCCGTCAACAAGGGAGTACCCCTGCCACCTTCGCTGAGGAATATCTTCAAGGAGGTCAGCGTCGACACCGGCGCGCCGATGCCTGTCGACGGCGACCTGTCGCGCTGGGCCCGTCAGGGCGTGCTGCTACTCAACTCTTCCCTGACAGTGCGTCAGCATCAGCCCCGGTCGCACAACGGCATCGGCTGGGAACGTTTCACAGAGGCAGCCATCAGAACCCTCGCCGAGAAACGCGACAACCTCGTGTTCATACTCTGGGGCTCCGACGCAATACGCCGGGGAGCCGCTATAGACCGTAACAGGCATCTCGTGCTTTCCTCAGTGCACCCTTCGCCGCTATCCGCTAACAGAGGTTTCTTCGGCAACCACCAGTTCTCAACCGCCAACAACTACCTTGTTGCCCACGGCAAAAAACCAATCGAATGGTAAGAACCGCATTGATTACAACCGCATTGATTGTGGCCTCGGCATTGTCAGGCCACGCCATGGATACCCGCGAAGGGATATTCATGCCCAAATTCCGCACACTAAAAGTGAGGAATGTGGATAACTTCGATGCCATGCCCGTGATACGCATGGGTACAGAGGACCGGGTGGAAATCACTTTCGACGAGCTTGGCGACGATAGCTCATGGCTCGAATACCGGCTGGTACACTGTAATGCCGACTGGCAACCCTCACGACTGCTCGACAGCGAGTTCACCGATGGATTCAATGCCGTGAAAATAGATGACTTCGCACAGTCGGCCGCCACATACGTACATTACGTCAACTACCGTATCGAGATACCCAACGAACAGACGCGTCTGCTGCAGAGCGGCAATTACCTCCTGCAGGTCTACGACCCCGACGAGCCGGACAATGTGATATTGCAGGCCCGCTTTCAGGTCAGCGAGAATTACGCCACAGTGGCCGGTATCTATAATGCGCGTACCGACAGAGGATACAATGACCGTTACCAACAGCTGTCGTTGGCCGTGACCGCCGACCTCTCCGACGGATCCAACCCGTACCAGGACTATAAGCTGGAAATACGACGCAACATCGGCGACATGCCCGTAAGAGAGATTTCCGTGCCGAGCCGCGTGAACGGCAACGAACTCATCTATGCCCATGACCCGCAGTTGATTTTCCCCGCCGGAAACGAGTACCGGCGGTTCGAATCGGTGTCAAACTCATTTCCGGGTATGAATGTCGACTCTTTGAAATATATGGGTAGCAATTACCACGTGTGGTTGCGTCCCGATGAGCTCCGCGACGATGCCGAGTACATGTTCGACCGCACCCAGCATGGCCGCTATATAGTGCGCGAGTACAACGCCACCGACTCTAACCTCGGCGCCGACTACATAACCGTGCATTTCATGCTGAAGGCCGACGAGATACCCGGCATGGATGTATTTGTCGACGGCGAGATGACCCACGGTCGCTATGACAAGAGCAACCGCATGACTTACTCGCCGGCCGACGGGGCATATTTGCTTGAGATGCCTTTGAAACAGGGAGCCTACAATTACCGGTATGTGGCCCTAGACAGCGACGGCAACATCCGCGAGCTCGACGGCGACAAATGGCAGACCATGAACCAGTACTGGGTCAACGTCTGGCAACGCCGTCCGGGACAGCGTGCCGACCGGCTCATTGGCGTCGACGTGATTAGTGATCAGTGATGAGTGATTAAAGATCAGTGATATGTTGCAGATAAAGGATACCTTGGTGAGTCTTGACCTGATAGAGCGCTGGTTCGAGTGTGATCTTGAGGCATGTCTGGGAGCATGCTGTATAGAGGGCGACGAAGGGGCGCCGGTCACGGCGGAGGAGAGTGAGCGCATATCGGCGCATCTTGACGATGTGAAGTGCCTGATGACTCCCGGTGGTCTCAAAGAGGTGGAAAGCAACGGTGTCGACTACCTCGACCGTGAAGGCGACCGTGTCACGGCGCTGGTCAACGGCTGTGAGTGCGCCTTCACATGCCGCGAGCCGGGAGGATTGTGCCTGTGCGCCTTGGAGAAAGCTCGACGTGCCGGTATGGTCGACGACAACATAAAACCGATAAGCTGCCGCCTTTACCCCGTGAGAGTCAAGGAGTATGACGGGTTCACCGCCGTCAACCTCCACCGCTGGAAAATATGCCGTCCCGCCGAAAAGAAAGGACGTATCAACGGCGTAAGAGCATATCAGTTCCTCAAGGAGCCGCTGATAGCCCGTTTCGGCTCTGAATGGTACGACGAGCTGGCTTTCACCGCCGAAGTATATCTGCGTCAGAAAGAAGAGAAAGAAGAGAAAGAAGATAAAGAAGGAATGTCATGATGCCGTTATGGGTCAACATATTGCTGCTTGCGCTTTACGTGGTTACCATAGCCTCGTGTATCATTGTGGTGTTGCGTGAGAACCGCAATCCCATACGGTCGCTGGCATGGGTTATAGCGTTGATATTTCTCCCGTTTGTGGGGCTGATATTCTATCTGTTCTTCGGGCGGTCGTTCAGAGGGCAAAGGATGCTCACGCGCCACAGCAAGCGAAAACTCATCATGGGCATGGCGCCTCGTCACGTGGATCTGAAGACGCAACCCCTCGACGCCGGAGAGCGTAGCCTCGTAAAGCTCGCCCGCCAATTGTCGACATCCCTTTATACTGTCAACAACTCGATAAAGATATTCACCGTCGGCGCCGACAAATTCAAGTCCTTGAAAGAGGACCTCGCCAACGCAACAGGGTCGATTTACCTGCAGTATTACATCTTCAACGACGACCATATCGGCCATGAGATTGCCGAGATTCTGAAGCGCAAGGCGCGTGAGGGGCTTGACGTGAGGGTGATTTACGACCATATAGGTTCGTTCAGCGCCAAGAACTCTTTCTGGCGCAACATGCAGGAAGCCGGCGTGGACACGCATCCTTTTTTTCGCGTGAACTTTCCCCATTTCGCCAATCGTGTAAACTGGCGCAACCACCGCAAGCTCGTGATTGTCGACAACTGCATAGGCTACATAGGAGGCATGAACATTGCCGACCGTTACGACAGCGGTCCCGAGGAAGGAGCCCCATGGCGCGACACGCATTTCCGCCTCGAAGGAGACATCGTCGAATCCTTGCTATTCTCCTTTATCGTCGACTGGAATTTCCTCAAACAACCGCATCCCATCGACGGAATACCGAGTCTCATACCCACAAAGCTGCGTAATTCCACGGGTATGCAGCTCGTCACTTCCGGCCCCTTCGGCGAATGGGACAACCTTGCACTTGTATATCTCAAGGCTATTTCGCTGGCAAGAAAGTCAATCTACATACAGACGCCCTATTTCCTGCCTACCGATGCCCTGATGAATGCCCTTGAAGCTGCAGCCCTCTCCAAAATAGATGTGCGTATCATGATTCCGCGGCATGGCGACAGCCGTATGCTTCAATACGCAAGCTTCAGCTATGTCACACAATGTCTGCGAGCTGGTATAAAGGTGTACCTTTACAATCCAGGTATGCTGCACGCAAAAGGGATGATTATCGACGAGAACCTTGTCACGGCCGGCTCCACAAATTTTGACTTCCGAAGCTTCGAGAACAATTTCGAATGCAACGTGCTCATATACGACCGCGACATCAACCGACAGATGCGCGACATATTCTTCCGCGACATGAACCAATGCACCAAGCTGAGCTACACCACATGGCACCGCCGCCCTATGCCTCAGCGCGCCTGGGAGTCGATAGTCCGCCTCGTATCCCCGATTCTCTGAACACACCCACATCCATCTCATACGTCACTTAAATCACATAAGATACATCCCCAAAAACATCAATCCCCATGCGTGCAGGCCGCGCATGGGGATTGCTTGATATTACAGCTTAGAGCTTATCTGTGCATGATGAGGGCCGAATAGGGAGCCACGGTCACCTTGCCGCCCGGTGTGGTGGCAAGAGGGGTTGCCGCGTCAATACGGCCATCCTGCGCCATTATCTCCCAATTGCCTTTGGGAACGTTTACCTCGCGGGCTTCCGACGACCCGTTGAATATAACCTTTATCTCCTTCCAGGCATCGCCGTTGGCATTGTCCACGAGTGAATAGCTTATCAGATTGGGGGTCTTCGCAGAGTCTATTTTGTCGAACTTCAGATGCTTGGCAATCTGACGTGCGTCGGTCATGCGGAAGGCCGGATGAGCCTTGCGCAACGCTATCAGACCCTTGTAATAGTCGAACTGATCCTTGTATCGGGCTTTGTTGTTCCAGTCAATGGCGTTGATGGAGTCGGGCGACTTGTATGAGTTGTGCACGCCTTTCTTGTCGCGGAACACTTCTTCGCCGGCAAACATGAAAGGAGTGCCCTGCGATGTGAATACTATTGTTTGCGCCAGCTTGGCGGCGCCCAGCATATTTTTCTCGTCCTCGCCGGCCATCGACTTCTTAAGTTTGTCGGTCAGGGTGAGGTCATCGTGGCACGACACATAGTTCACCACCATCTCCGGGCTCTTGGCATAAGGGAATTTGGAATTGTTACCTTTCTTGTAATTCACCTGGGGATGGTCGGTGGCGGCTACGATGCCGATTTTCACTGTTTCCTCGTTGCCCGGCTTGCCGGTGGCGAAGCCACGGTCGGCAGCATCGGTATAATGACCTTTCACGGCATCGCGGAGGTCGTCGGAGAATACGGCCACACCCTCCATCTTCGACACGTTCTCCTTCAAGGCGCGGCGTTCCGGCTGAAGCGGCGAATCGCCCGCCGTCCATCCCTCGCCATACACGAAGACCGACGGATTGACTTCCTTGAGTTCGCGCGCAACGCGGTTCATAGTCTCCGTGTCGTGGATAGCCATGAGGTCGAAGCGGAAACCGTCGATATGGAACTCTTTGGCGAAGTATTTGGTGGAGTTCACTATGAAGTCCTGCATCTGGCGCAGGTCGGAGGCTGTCTCGTTGCCGCAGCCCGAAGCGTCGGAATAGCGGCCGTCGTCCCAGTGCCGGTGGTAATAGCCGGGAGCAGTCAGCTCGAAATTCGATTCATCGTTCTGCGCCGTGTGGTTGTACACCACATCCATCACCACGCCTATCCCTGCATCATGAAGAGCCTTGA
>CABUTY010000086.1 GCA_902494595.1 uncultured Porphyromonadaceae bacterium
CCGGCCGTGTCGGGAATGTTTACGGCGGTGCGGTACCACCCTTTGCCCACATAAGGGAGCCCCCCGGTGCGGCCGGTCTTCCATGTCTCCTCTTTCTCGCCGTTCTGCTCCACGGCCACTTTCTGAAGGTCATGGCTCCGGTCGAAGGGCCCGTAGATGGCCCAGTCATGTGGGACAGTTACCTGTTCCCACTTGAGAGAGTCGCGGGAAAAATCCCAGCTTTTCAATTTAATGTCGCTTCTGTCAGCCATCGCCGACGTTATGACGAGTGTGCCCATAAGCAGGGCCGATAATAATTTCTTGCTGTTGTCGATCATCTTGTTTTGGGTTAACGCAACGGTATTTCAACAGTCATATTCTTCTTCTGTTCCATTGCCGATAAGCAAAGTTACTATATTTTTAGAAGATTTCCAACTACTATAACCTTTATTATCAATTGATTGATAAATTTATAAAAAGGCCTCAATCTTTTTTTGCGGTGCATTTTCAATTTTGCTTCTCTCGGCCTATTGCATTTTGGGAATCACAGAACTGAACCGGAACTCTCGGTGTGGTTCCGGTTCAGATCTGTGATTCCCCAAAAGAGGCCGAAGGCCGAGACTGTCCTTCTTTGGGAATGGTTTTTGATAACGAGACTAAAATTATTAACTTTGTAGGAGATTAAGAATCGAAATGGCAGAGAATAAAATAGAGGAAATTGATGCAGAGGTGCTGTCTGTAAAGCAGCGCTTTCAGATAATAGGGAATTCGGCGGCGTTGCTGAATGCGATATCGCGGGCGATACGTGTGGCGCCGGTGGATCTGTCGGTGCTGGTGACGGGCGAAAGCGGCGCCGGCAAGGAGTTCTTCCCCAAAATCATACATCAGTGCGGCGCACGAAAACATAAGAAATACATAGCCGTCAACTGCGGCGCCATACCGGAAGGAACTATCGACTCGGAGCTTTTCGGCCATGAGAAGGGTTCGTTCACGGGAGCGATAGCCACCCGCAAGGGTTACTTCGAAGAGGCGGACGGAGGGACGATTTTCCTCGATGAAATCGCGGAACTGCCGATGACCACACAGGCGCGTCTGCTGAGGGTGCTCGAGACGGGAGAGTTCCTGAAGGTGGGTTCATCCACGGTTCAGCGAGCCGATGTGCGGGTGGTGGCCGCCACCAATGTCGACCTCCTCGAAGCTGTCAGAAAGGGGAAGTTCCGCGAAGACCTCTATTACAGGCTTTCCACGATAATCATCACTGTTCCCAATCTTCATGACCGGGGTGCCGACGTAACCCTGCTGGCCAGGAAGTTCGCCTCCGACTTCAGTCACAAATACCGTACGGCGCCTATAACCTTCGACGAGGGGGCCATGCGGCTCATGGAGCTGCAACGCTGGCCCGGCAATGTGCGTCAGCTGAAGAATGTGGTGGAGCAGGTAGCCCTTTTCAATGCCGGCGAGACCGTGACCCGCGACATCCTTGCAGAGTATCTGCATCCGGGAGGGAGTTCGTTGCCCGCGCAGCGGCAGCAGAGCGACGACGACCGCCAGAAAATGCTCCTGCGCCTCGTCATGGCGCTGCGTGACGAAACCGACCGCCTCAAAGAGCGTATTGACGCCCTCGAAACGGAACGGGGCAGCGTAAGATATACATCCGTGGCCGATGAATCCGTGGCCAATGAAAAACGAGTGACTTCGCTGATAAAATATCCCGAGAAGATGCTCTTCGACATGTCTGCGTCAAATCCGCTGGAGGAGTCAGAGAAAATGACCATACAGGCCGCTTTGGCGAAAAACGACGGCAACAAACGCAAAACGGCCGACGACCTCAACATATCGCTACGTACCCTTTACCGTAAACTTCACGACCTGAATATAGAATGAACCTACGACCTCGAAATTTTAAGGAACGCGCTCTTAATATGGCGGTGCTCCTGCTGGCACTGGCGGTACTCGTGCCCCTCGGGGGATGCATACCGCGGTATACCCTCAACGGCTCCGCCATCAACTACGATATATACAAGACGGTGAATATCAGCGACTTCCCGATACGTGCCGCGCTGGTGTATCCTCCGCTGCAACAGACCTTCGAGAACGAGTTGCTCGACTATGTGCAGCGCAATACGCGGCTGAGCACCGTCGACGGCAACTCCGACCTCGAGCTCCGTGGCGAAATCACCGGCTACACCCTCTCACCCCAGGCCGTGGGTACCGACGCTTACGCCACAGAGACAAGACTGACAATAACGGTGCATGTAGTGTATACCGACAACAGGAACCCGGCCAACAACCTCGACCAGAGCTTCTCGGCATACCGGCAGTTCTCCTCGTCGCTCATGCTCACCGACGTGCAGGATGACCTTTGCCGTCAGATCAGCGAGGAACTCGTGACGTTAATCTTCAACTCCACTTTCGGCAACTGGTAATCCTTCTGTATCTCCTATCACGACAACTCACCAATTAACCGGAATCCCCTTTCAATGAAACGATTAAATCCCATCTCATATCTGTTTGCCTTCATAATGATTGCAACGGAGGCCTATATGCTGTTGGCTCCCGACATGGCGTCGGCAGCCAAAGGAAGCCGAAAAGGAGTCAGCGCAGCCGAAGAGGCAGCCGTGGACTCGCTCGACAGGCTTGCCGCCAAAGCTTATCAGTCGCAGAACTTCCTCGAGGCAGCAAGGCTGATGACCGAAATGGAGCCGTTGATGGTGAAAGCTTACGGCAAAAACAGCGAAGACTACGCCACTTTGCACGGAAATCTGGGTGCCATATATTTGGCGATGAGCAATCCTGATTCTCCCGAGCCGCGGATGCTGAAACTCTCCATGGAGCACATGAAGAAGAGTCTCGATGTATATGAAAAGCTCTATGGGCGCCAGTCGCCGCAATATGTGGAGAACGCCTCGAATTATGCCGTGGTGTTGGGACAGGCAGGTCAGAAGAAAAATATCGGCAAGATCCTGGAGATCCGGCGCAACAATATGATGTACTATCGCGCCAAGGGCGACACGGCGAAGCTCGCTTTCGAGAATTATGCCCATGGCTATGATTGCACAGTAGCGGCCGAAGAGGCGAAAACCGCCGATGAAAAGGAGAATTTGTACAACCGTGCCATCGGGGAAATACTGGGTCTGCCGCGGCAGAGTTGGTTCAATGGCACCGATGAACTTATCGGCGAACTCTACCGGCGAACGGCCATGCTGTATGTGGAAAAAGGCATTGCCGTGTCAGGCACGGATCCACGCCGCTGGCTGGAATGCGAACTGAAAGCAAACGGGTTGCTGTCGGAAGGTGAAAAATATGGACTGGCGCCGATATGGAAAAGCGGGTCCGACACCCGGCTGGCAAGTATCTACGGCAATATGGGCGACAGGACGGAAGCCGTGAGACGTCTGGAAGGAATCCTGCAGGATGTGGAACGCAGAGGAAATTACATGGGCGTGAATCTGGCCACGGTTTACGGCAATCTTGGAGGCGCCTATTCAGATCCGGTAAAGTCGCAGCAGGCATTTATAAAAGGGCTGGAGATATGCGGCACGCCAACCGCGGAGAATGTGGATATTTTGGCCGCCCTTTATGCGTCGCTGGCAGCCGGGTATATGAATCAGGGCAATATTAGGGAATGCGACGAATTGCTGGCAAGCTGGCATGGTATTTTCGACGGCCTTAAGTCTAAGCAAAGCGAGGAGTATTCCACATACCTCAAGACAAAATCGGGTGTCGAGTCAGCCAAGGGGAATATGGGCCAGGCTTTCAACGACAGCAGGGAGGCCTACCGCATAATAAGAGAGATGTATCCTGCCGAGGACGCGCGGGCGCTGGATGCGGAGCAGGCCATGTTCCGATGTTCGTACAGATCGCACAGCAGCACGTGGCCCGAGGATTTCAGGCAGTTGCTTCAACATTCATCGGGGCTTCGGGTGTCGAATCCTCGTTCATACGTGTATGTGTTGGTTGCAGGAGCCAATGCTTATCGCGAAGCGGGAAGATATGGAGAGTCTTTGCAGCTTATCGACGCAAGCATAGAGCTGTGCCGGCAGCTGCCGTATGACGGCACGCAACTGATAGAAGGGTATCTGCAGGGGAAGGCGTCACTCCTTTCCGACATGCACCGTTATGACGAGGCTGTGGCTCTGTGCGACAGCCTGATAGCCCGACCTGGTGTGTCGGAAACGGTCAAAAGGTCATCATATCTGACACGGTCCCGGATTCATAGAGAAGCGGGTGCGTATAGAGATGCGATAAATGACTGTCTCGAATATGACAGGCTGTCGCGGTTGGCAGGCGCCGAAGGAGTGCGCGGAAATCTCGACGACATGACCTTCCTCGCTTCCTGTTATGCCCAGTTGGGAATGACAGATTCCGCTTATAATCTGCGCAGGGAGAATGTGGATATCGCTGCCCGGCTCCATGGCGAAAATTCTCCGCAACATATCAAGGCTCAGGTGATATTGTATAATACCGAAGGCCACAAATCACTGACGCAGATGGAGGCATTGATGCGCCGGAATATGGAAGCGAGCCGTGTCGATTCAGTGGCAAACCCTTATGGATATTTCAAGGAATGCGTGAGTTATGCCAACACTCTGGGTCAACTTGGTGATTTGAAAGGAGCTGCACGCTATGCACGCATAGCCTTGGATGGGATGGCGTCTCTCGACAATGAACAGGATGAGGTTTATCAGGTTCTGCTCGTGAACGGTGCCGAGATATTCTTCGGTATCGGCGACCTGGAGACTGCCGCAGGTCTGGCGCAGAAAGCTCTCGACCTTACACGGAAACATCATCCGTATAATCTCACCAGACAATTGACGGCTCTCAGCTGGCTCATTGCCGTGGATGAGAAAAATACCGATTATGGCGCTCAGCTTGCTCATCATAAAGAATATGAGGACCTGCGCAAATACAAGAATAGCTCTTACGGGATGATAGACCTGGAGTCGGATCTTGCAGCAAGCGTGATTTACGGCAATCTGGGCGATTACGATAAGGTGGCGGAGCTCAGCGAGAGAATACTCCGGATCCATGACACCGCCATTGCCGAACAAATCGGCATAAAACACTCGCCATATGAGCTGGCGGCTCTCAGCAATCTTTGCTGCAACATGGTGCCTGACAGGCTTGACGACAAAGAGAAGCTGAAGACCTATGCCGACCGCCTTGAAGTCTGCCTCAATGCCCGCGGCGACATAGGTGACAAGGCACTGCTGCCCTCATTGCATAATCTGTCGAATGCGTATTATCATCTTGGCGATACTTTGAGATGTCTGAAATATGGCGACAGGCTACTTGCGGGGCTCAGCGCGGATCAGGGAGAGTTTCTCCCCCGCGCGGAGGCGCTTCAGGGACTTCACAGGATAGAGCTGGGGCATGCCGAAGAGGGTCGGCGCCTCATGGAGCATGGACTGGCCGTGGCCGACACCATGCTGCGCGGCAAGAGCAGCGCCAATTATCTCCATATACTCCGCAGCTATGTCAACGGCGCCGATATCCTTGGCGACAAGTCACGCCGCAACGCATTGGCTATCGACTATGGACGCAACGTCAGGGATTACGTGTCGGGCTCGTTCCTGAACATGTCGTCGGCGATACGCGCCACTTTCTGGAACAAGTATTCGCCCTTCCTGATGAACGACTTCCACGGGTATGTGGCAGAGAGCGGCGACACGGCTATGACGCGTGCCGCTTACGACAACCTGCTGTTGGGCAAAGGCCTTCTTCTCGATACCGACCGAGGTATCCGCGAGGCCATAGCCGAAACTGGCGACCCGAAAGTGGCTGCTACTTATGAGTCGTATAACCTCAACCGGCTGACGCTTGCGCGCTATCAGGCGGGCGGCGACCTGCTCCCCCTGAATCTCGATTCGCTGGCGCGTGTGGCTGATACACAGGAGGCATTCCTCGCCGCATATTGCGGACGCCTCTCCGACAACTTCATTGTCGGCTGGCGCAACGTGCGCAAGGCGTTGGGCAAACGTGAGGCGGCGTTGGAATTTGCCGAATACTCGGATGCATGCGATACCCTCGACAACCGCCATTACATGGCCTATGTGTTGCGGCGCGACAGCGAGAGTCCGGTGGCCGTGGCGCTGACTGTGCCCCGTTCCGCACTGAACCGCCGTAATTTCCCGGGTCTTTCCGAAGCAGTGTGGAAACCCCTCGCAAAAGCTGTCGGCGATGCCGAACGCATATATTTCTCGCCAGCTGGTGCCCTGCATGCCGCGCCGCTCGAA